>JAIPFO010000106.1 GCA_021736565.1 Phycisphaerae bacterium
CAGGGGACCGACGGGATTAAAAATGGTGTCACGTTTAGCTCGGCGACCGCGACGTCTAATGACAGCGGTGTGGCGGCGGGCCATGTGATCCGCCTTCGCGGTAGCGGCGGGAGGGGGGAGGGGTGCTATGAGATCGTGTCGGTTGATTCGCAAACGCAATTAACCCTCTCGGTTGTACGTGCTCAATCGGACGCGGCGCCCATTGCCCCGCCGACCGGTGACCAGCCGAATTATGGAATCACCAGCTATGACCCGCAAATTGAAGAAGCGTCCGATCTGTTGTTGCGACGTTTCGGTATTAAAGAAGAGGGTAGCGAGTCTGTCTCGGTCGAGGACATTATGGATGTGCGGGCGCTGCGACTGGTGTGTGTTTATGCGGTGCTGGCGATGTTGTATTCCGGCATGGCTGAATGGGGTGATGGGACGACAGACTTCTGGACGAAGGCGCATCATTACCAGGCGATGTGCCGGTTGGCCCGCAACCGGGTGCGGCTGGAAATTGATACCGATGATGATGGTATCGCCGAACAGGTCCGGGATGGCAATACCACGCGGCTTCAGCGCGAATAAATGAAAGGAGCGTCGAATGAGCAAAGCTCAAATTAAAGAATCGGTTTCGATCTGGCGATTTCGCCGGGAGGTGTCGCTGGGCACGCTATTGCATGTCCTGGCGATCCTGGTGATGGTGATCACCGCCTGGTGTAATCTTCAAAATCAATTTGTCCTGATACGCCGTGACCTCAATGAGCTTATCCGTGCAAATGTTAAATTAAATGAACAGCTTGAGAAACTATCCGGTAAATGTTTGGAGCATGAATATCGGATCAATAATCTGGAAGGTCCCAGGCGCCCCAAAACAACCGGCCATAAAGTTGTGGCCATTCATAATAGTGATCAATAACTCTGAAAGGAAAAGTGATGATGTTTACACGATCAATAGCACTCGGTATGTGCGCATTATTTACAATGGTATTAAGTGGCTGCGATTCGCTTCGATTTGCCCCCGGCGAGGTGCAGAAACAGAACGCCTATCTGCATTATAAAACCGTCGAGGCCGCGGCGATAAGATCGCAACAGGCACCGACCCCGCCGGCGGTCCAGGAACTTACCCGCCAGGCCGCCCTGCAAAGTGAAGCGATCATGGCTCATTACGGCCTGCCGAAAATCATCCCGCCCAGTAACACCATTGACGAGCTGCTCAGCGAGGAAAATAATACGATCACCACCCAGGCCCAGCAGGCGGCGAGCGATCGGCCGGATGCGTGGAAGGTGGCCGATGGTCTCATGGAGACCGGGATTGTCCTGGCGGGATTGCTTGGCGGTGTTTTTGGCACACGGACGGTCTCGGCCATCACCCTGGCCCGGCGGAAGAGTAAGGCCCTCAAGGAAATCGTGACAGGGAACGAACGATTCAAACGAGAGTCCTTTAATGCGACGGATGATTTCAAAGCCGCTCATGAGAATCAGAGCCCCGCCACCAAAGAGCTGGTCGCAAGTATAAAATCAACCGTCTAGCCAGACACGTGTCGTTTATTTGTAATCGTTTGCAGTATAATAGAACCACGAATGGACACGAATGGCCACTAATATTATTAATGATTGAATGCTTATTGATATTAATACAAAAAGATAAAAACGATATGGTAATCACATAAATCAGGGCTATGTCACACATCCATTATTAGTGTGTATTCGTGTTCATTCGTGGTTCTGATACGTTTATTCTGCCTGCATGTTGATCAAAACGATCTCGCAGCGGCTTCCCAGCCGCATCGGCGGGCCCCACAGGCCGGTTCCCACGCAAACATTAAGTGTCATGCCCTCAATCTGATGAATACCTTTGATGTATTTATGAGTGAGCCGCACCATGAAATTGAATGGGAAGATCTGGCCGTTGTGGGTATGGCCGGCGAGCATCAGGTCGATACCGTTCCGGGCCGCGCCGGCAACATCGTCCGGGCGATGATACATGAGGATCGTGTATTTCGTCTCGTCATAGTCCAGTGCCTCTAACTGCTCTGAGATATATTGAAACCGAAAGCTGTCGTCCAGGCCGATCAGCTGGATCTCGCCCAGGTCCACCACCTCATTTCGCAATACCGTCACATGAGTTTTATTCAGGATATCGATCACCCGGTCAACGCCCGCATACCCTTCGTGGTTACCCGTCGTAAAATAAACCGGCCCATCCAACTGGTCGATCATTTCCAAGGCCGCGCGGTTTCGCTCGTTCAGATTATCCACCAGGTCCCCGGTGATCAATATCAGGTCGGCCCCTAAGCGATTGGTTCGTTCGATAATCTTTTTAAAAGCATCCGGCGAGATCGAACCGATATGAATGTCCGACAACTGGGCAATTTTCAAATCAACCGGACCCGTCACCGCCACTTCCCGCACAACGAGCTGCCGGGCATTGATCATGGCATAGATCGTCAGGCTCGCTACGAAAATAATCACTGCTATCGCCGCGGGTTTGGCGGGTATCTTAATGGGCAATCTCAAAAGGTCCAGGGCAGCGAATGAAAAAAACAGCAGCATGACGATTCCCTTCCAACTTGCCGCAGCCAGGTAAATCGCCCGGGTAAATCCGTTGCCCCATGTTGCTTCAAGATGGTGGGCGCTTATGTATGATACCGTCAGCAGGACCAGCAAAACATAAAACGGCCACTTCCGCGCTATGCCCAGTAGCGATGTCAATCGCCATAGTGGGTAATAATTCATGCCCAGGTAGAGGGAAAAATAAACTGTCAGAAATATAAATAGCATCGTTGACACCCATCCAAGATCGTTATCCTAAAATCGTTTCGATCTGTTTTAATTCTTCTTCACTGAATTCCAGGTTCGCCAGCGTCGCGACATTATCTTCGATCTGCTGAACCGAACTGGCCCCGGTCAGCACGGAGGTGACCTGGGGATGACGCAATATCCATGCCAGGGCCATCTGGGCCAGGCTCTGCCCGCGGGCAATGGCCATTTTCTGCAGCTGGGTTAATTTCTCCAATAGCGAGTCATTCAGTTCCTCCGGCTTGATAAATCCGTGCGGCTTGGCGGCCCGTGAATTCTCCGGTATCCCGTTGAGATACTTATCGGTCAGCTTTCCCTTGGCCAACGGTGAAAATGGAATACAGCCCACCCCTTCATTTTCCAGTACGTCAAACAATCCCGCTTCGGCGTTCCGAACCAGCATGGAATAGCAGGGCTGGTGGATCAGGCACGGCGTTCCCAGGTCGCACAATATCTCGATCGCCAGTTCGGTCTGTTCGGGTGAGTAATTCGACAGTCCCACGTACAACGCTTTACCCTGCCGAACCGCCAGGTCCAGCGCCATCATGGTTTCTTCCATCGGTGTTTGCGGGTCCGGCCGATGCGAATAGAAAATATCCACATAGTCCAGCCCCAGCCGTTTGAGCGACTGGTCCAGCGACGCGGTGAGATATTTCTTGGAGCCCCAATCCCCATAAGGCCCCTCCCACATCAAATATCCTGCCTTGCTGGAGATCACCAGCTGATCGCGATAACCCGCCAGGTCGCTCTTGAGGATCTTTCCAAACGTTTCTTCGGCAGAGCCCGCCGGCGGGCCATAGTTATTGGCCAGGTCAAAATGGGTGATCCCCAGGTCAAACGCCCGCCTTATCATTGCCCGGCAATTTTCCAGCGGGTCCACATGGCCAAAGTTGATCCATAATCCAAGCGAAATCGCCGGTAAACGCAGGCCGCTGTGCCCGCAGCGATTGTAAATCATCGTTTCATATCGGTTTTCAGCAGGTCGGTAATGCATCTTTTTGTCTCCATAAATAAAATATATTTCTGTACAAAGTCATAATTCTTGCCTATGATAACATCGGTGTCAGTATTGACTTTTGACGCCGGTATCATTATAGTCTATAAGAAGTCAACTTGGCCAGACAGTTTTTTTCGCATTGTACAGGAACACTCTCTACGGCGCGAAACCAAAAAAAGCCAGGGTTTGTGATTATTGAGCCACCGGCTAATATTGAAGTCCACGTCAAAAGTCATTTTTCGACTTTAAAAAACGACCTTTAAGATGCGGAAAACAAGCTTCAAAAATACTTATGACGCTGGCGTCAATAGCGTGTTTGAAGACGGAATAATGATAACTATTTAACATAACCATAAGGAAGCTCTCCAATGCAAAAAGAAAATCATATCATCTACGGTGTCCATATCACTGACCGCCTTGAAAAGATCTCCCGGGTCCAGTCGCTGCTGACCGAATATGGCTGTAACATCAAAACCCGACTGGGCCTTCACGAGGTCAGCACCAAGGCCTGCTCTGCCAATGGCCTGCTCATTCTGGAAATGTTCGGAGATACCGCCCAATGCGAGCAGCTTCGCGACAAGCTCACCAGTCTCGAAGGCGTCGAAGTGCAGCAAATGATCTTCGACCACGACTGACCGGGTGGAAAATCGAGTCCCCATTTCAAATTATGCCAGGACACGCAATAGGTCCCTGAAATATACCTCTGGGGCCTTCTCAAAATCTAAGGTATGATGTGCCTCTGGGTAGATAACCGCCGGAGCGTCGAATCCATCCAGCACACACAATACCGGGCGTAACAATTCAATCGTCGCGGCGTTGTCGATGATCCGGTCCTGCCCAGCCAGGAACAGGTAAACCGGGGCCTTTATCTCACTGAGAATCCGGGGCACCTTCATGTCCAGCCGGGTTGAGGTGATCAGAAAACTGGCGGTTGTCTGGGTGATCGCCAGGGGGTCATTTTCCAGAAAGGCCCGCATCGCAGCATTTTCTGTGAACAGCGCCGGGGCTTTCAACGGGATCTCGTGGAGTTTTTTCGGCTCTGCAATGCCACCAACGCCCATGAAAATCTTCTCGGTCAGGGCAATATCCACCCGCGGACACAAACCCGGTGCCACCAGCGTTACCGATCGTACCTTCTCGCCATACATGGCGGCATAAGCCAGTGCCAGCTTGCCCGACCAGCTGACCGCCACCAGGTCCACTTGCGCAATCCCACAGCGTTCCCTGAGCCATCCGACCGCCCGGTCCAGGTCGTCAAGCAGTTCACCTGCACTGTCGCAATGCCCCCGATCCTCCCGGTTCATCCCGCAGCCCCGCCGGTCCGGGGCCAGCACTGCGCAGCCATGCTGTCGCAGGTGATCGCACGACTTTAAGAACCACCCGCCATGCGATTGGATGCCATGCAAATAGACCACCGCACGGCGTGTATCGTCCGCGGCGAAAAACCGGGCATAACCACGATAGCCCCCGTGAAGCTCCAGGGAAACCGCCTGGCAGTCAACATCAGCAACCCGTGACGCCTTGGGCGGCTTAGTAAAAAAATCAGCCCCGCCCATTTTTACACCCCTGGCCAATGGCTTCCATACACCGCTCAATGATCTCCTGCTCTGACATGTCCGGCTTAACATCCACCCGTGGCAATTCCAGCTCGTCGAGATGCTGGCGAATCAACTCATCATAGCTCACCGACCGCTCAATAAATCGCTGCATGAACATTTCCATCCCGGTCGTATTGACAAAATAATCTTCTTGCTGCATCACACGCTGTTCGAAGACGTCCTTGCCGGCCGTCAGCCATAACGCCGCCACACCTTCAACCTGCAGCTTCCTGACCTGGTGCGGTAAAATGTCCCATCCTTCAATGACGATCGGCCCCAGGTAATTCATGTGATTCATGATCACCCGCTCAACCGCCGGCCAGCAGGCCTTATTTCGTGTCTGGGCGTCACTGACCATTCGCGCAGCCGAATGACTCATGAAATATTCACGATGATCGACCTGCTCCAGAATGTGCAGGCTCTCATGAGTGTTTCGATTCGTCACCGCGATGATCCCATCCGCCAGGTCTTCGCTGCACAAATAGCCAAACCCAAGTTCCATCGCGATCTTGAGCCCAACGGTCGTCTTGCCCACCATCGGGGCGCCACCTATTAATACGATCTTTAAATTATTCATGTTAACTTTCCATGAGTCCCACGTCAAAATTAAATCTGCATCGTTCAAAACACCCTTTAAGATGTGGAAAACGGGCGTTAAATCCCGGCACGCCGGGAATGACGCTAGTGCCTTCCATAGCAGCACATCGCCCGGACCGAACAATGGTCACAATCCGGCTTGCGGGCATTGCACACACGCCGCCCGTGATAAATGATTTGATGGCTGAAATTTGTCCACTCTTTCTGTGGCACCAGGGCCATCAGGTCATACTCCAGTTTTACCGGGTCGCTGTTTTTCGAGAGTCCCATCAGGCGTGACAGTCGAATCACATGGGTGTCGGTCGTGATCCCCGGGATACCATAGGCATTGCCCAGTATCACGTTGGCCGTCTTGCGTCCCACCCCCGGAAGCCTGACCAGCGCTTCCATTGTATCGGGCACCTTGCCCTGATGTTCGCTGATCATTAGTCGACACGCACCCTGGATATTCTTGGCTTTATTTTTATAAAAGCCCGTGCTGTGTATGTCTTCCTGGAGTTCTTCCGGTTCGACCGCGGCATAATCCTCTGCCTTGCGATACTTTTGGAACAATGTTTGGGTGACAATATTGACCCGTTCATCCGTACATTGCGCCGAGAGCACCGTCGCGACCAGCAACTCCAGGGGGTTTTTATGCACCAGGGCGCATTTTGCATCCGGATAAGACGTTCGCAAGGTCGCCAAAATCTTTTTCATTCGGTCTGGTGCCGTCTTGATATCCGTGGCCAGCGGTTTAAACCCCTTCGGAGTCGCCTCCTTTTTAGCCACAACTTGTTTCGCCAAATTAACTCTCCAAAATCATTCAAAATTGTATTCTAACAGCCCAGCGACAACATCGTGATAGTTCGTTCACATTAATCAGGTACGCTCTGTCGAGCCGCCTTTTCAGTGTTCTCGCGTCAAAAGCCATTAATCATCGTTCAAACCGCTCTCTATGATGCGGGAAACGTGATCCAAAACTACTTAGGCCCCGAACGTTTTTCATGCGATTTTTGGCCATACACCCGTTCATAGGCCTGGCAATAAGGACAGATCCCCCCTTCAATAAACTTCACAAACAGATAGGCCAGCCCCTTCTGCCGGGCGCGTGCCCGGCGACAGACCGGACAGGCAACGCATCGCAGCGCCATCTTTCGGTCTTTTTCTGTAATTGTCGATTCAGTCACGCATGCCAACTTTCGCACTGGTTTTACGATAAATCCTTTCCAGGAAAGAATTTATCGTGTACTATGGATAAAGTATGAAAAAAGGGTACTTCTAATACAAACCCGAAAATAATAAAATAATACCCAATACAGACTCCCGCGTCAAAAGTCGATTTTCTTAATTGAAAATGGGCTTTAAGATGCGGAAAACGGGCATCAAAAATACTTATGACGCTGTCATCAACGATCAAGGGTAGTATCTCACATTTTTTTACATTAGCAAAGGGAAAAATGATTCCTGCACCATAAAACGATATCACATCGGTGAATCCCTCTTTAATGTGCTGAAAATGCACTTCAATGTACTTTTCACCCTGGCGTTAATACGGTATCTTGTATCCCGATTGAGGCTCAGGTCAATTTTTTTATACCAGAGGGGGAATAACTCTGCTAGAATCTTACATCCAATGCCTAAAGCATTAAGAAGACCTCTAAGTCTTTTTTATATAACGATTTACATGACACATGGCCCCACGATAAATAAACAAGGCAAATGAGCATGGTAACAGATTATGATTACGACCTGGTTGCGATTGGTAGCGGCCCTGCCGGCCAGCGAGCGGTCATCCAGGCCGCTAAACTGGATAAAAAGGTGGCTATCATTGAAAAAAGGTCGTCCGTGGGCGGCGTTTGTGTTGATATTGGTACCATTCCCAGCAAGACATTTCGAGAGGCGGTCCTCTCATTTTCAGCTCGAAACCATCCTGCTCACCTTGGCAGCCCCCTGCCAATTCAGTGTGTTGAGCAGCCGACGCTCCAGGTGCTCATGTCCCGAGTTGCCGAGGTTGTCCGTTGCGAACAAAGCATCGTTCAGACCCAACTTCTTCGCAATAATGTCGATTACTTCCAGGGGCAGGGTGTTTTTCAAGACCCCCATACCTTGAGGGTTCAGTCTCAGGCCGGGACCCGCGAGATTACCGCCGAGAATATTCTTATCGCGGTGGGCACCCGGGCCGCCAGGCCTGACCTTCACTTGCCCGGGACCGACGATCTCATCATTACCAGTGACGAACTGTTTAATATCCCCGAATTACCCCAGGCGATGACCATCGTTGGCGGCGGTATAATTGGTATCGAATACGCCTCCATCTTTGCGACTTTGGGTATTGAAGTGACCGTCATCGATAAGCGGCTGCGACTCATGAGCTTCCTCGACGATGAAATTGTTGATGAACTTATTCGTCAGATGCAACAGCGAAATGTGACTTTTCATCTCGGTGAAAAAATCGCTTCAGTCTCAACTCAAACCGAGCCAACCCCCAAAGGCACTCTCGTTCTGGAATCGGGTAAAACCGTCACCGCCGACCTGACCCTCTATTCCATTGGCCGTATCGGCGACACCGAGGGCTTGAACCTCTCGACGGTGGGTATTCTTCCCGACCCCTCTGGTCGCTTGAAGGTGGATGAACAATTCCGAACCGAACAGCCCCATATTTTCGCCGCCGGCGATATTATCGGTTTTCCAAGTCTCGCCGCAACTTCCAGTGAGCAGGGCCGCCTGGCCGCCTGCTTTGCCTTTGGTATTCAGACCGGCGCCATGCAGGCGCACTATCCGGTCGGGATCTATTCCATTCCTGAAATCTCGATGGTTGGTCAGACCGAAGCCGAACTCACTGGCGATAAGATCCCCTATGAAATAGGCATGGCCCGCTACAGTGAAATCGCCCGGGGCCAGATCCTTAACGATGATACCGGCTTATTCAAAATGCTCTTCCACCGGGAAACCCGGCAACTCCTTGGCGTCCATATCATTGGAACCGGCGCTACCGAACTGGTCCATATCGGTCAGGCGGTCTTGCGACTCAACGGCGGACTTAAATACTTCCTGGAAACCATTTTTAATTATCCCACCCTGGCCGAATGTTACAAAGTGGCCGCCTTGAACGCCTTTAATAAAATGTAAATATAAACTTTCGGACAATTATAAAATAGGTAAGCGTTCACACAAAATAGAATATTTCCGCCGAAGGCCGTTTCCAATGCAGCCCAAGGAATTATTTCCTGACCACGCAGTGGTCAAATAATAATAACCGCGGGTGATCGCAGCGAAACCCGTGGCAGCCAACGTAAACATTCCCCCTCCCCCCTCGTCCCGCGCTTGCGGACGCTAGCCCGCAAGCGGGACGAGGGGCAAAAAAAGAAACAAAGCGTGAACGCTTCCGATAAATCTATCACAAGTTAAAAAGTACGATATTATCTCAAAATAGTTATTGATAACTCATAAGGACTTCATGACATGATTCATTCAAAATCTATAACGCGTATCCATTGTAACAAGAAATGGCTCGCTGTCTGGTTCGCGCTGATCGCGTTTACCGTAAACGCTCAGTCCGCTAAGGCGCAATTTTCTCTGGATACCTCCAAACCTCAAGTTCGGGTGGAAGCGATTCCCCAATATGACCCCGCCCCAACCGGCCAGCCATTTGCCCTGGCAATTGTATTTGATATTGCCCCCGGCGGCCATCTATACGCCAATCCCAAAAAAGGTGAGCTGGGTCTCGATACGAAAATTACACCGGTATCGCTTGAAGGGATACGATTTGGAAATGTTGTTTATGACCCGGGAATATTGTACACCGATAAAAATAATGAGGGGATGACCAACCAGGTTTATGAAGGGAAAGTCGTCTGCTATCTCCCCGTTGAGATCGATAAGGCGTATGCAAAGTCGCCGTTGACGGTCGATTTAAATCTGTCCGGATTGTTATGCAGCGAGGATGGCAGCTGTATCCCATGGGACGATAAGGTCTCGGTCAGTATAAATGTACCCGCCGATCCCCCCGCCGCTAAAATGAATCAGGAAGAATTGTTCGCCGGTAAAAATATCGCATTAGTGTTTAGTGGTCCAGGTGTCGATTCTGG
>JAIPFO010000107.1 GCA_021736565.1 Phycisphaerae bacterium
GCCATGAAAGTCGCCCCTCTGATAGTGCCACCGAGGCCATCGTCCCGGCCCGGTCGCCCCGGTCCTTTACCGAAGGTGAACTGGTCGGGGTTATTTCAGTGGTCATCCCCGCGGGGCAGACCAACACAACCCTTTTGTTTAATTTACTCACCATCATTATGGGCGGCGCCTTTTCATGTATTAGTGCGGCGGTGGTCTTTTATCTGTTTACACAGCGATTTATCATTCAGCCTGTCCGGTCATTGCGTCAGGCGGCCGACCAGGTGACCCTCTCTTCCGATAACGCCGTTGATGACAGTGGCCAGGAAATGAAAGCCTGGGACAATGCCTTGGCGATTACCGAAAATATTAAGACGGGCGATGAATTTGAAAAGATGGCCAATGCGTTTCATCAAATGCTTACCCGTTTAAAACTGGCCCATGATCGACTTCGCGAAACCAACCGTGCATTGGATATGCGACTGGGGGAACTCGAGACCCGGAATATTGCCCTGTACGAATCGAATAAACTCAAGACCGAGTTCCTGGCCAATGTCTCACACGAATTGCGAACACCGCTCAATGCCATCATTGGTTTTGCTGAAATACTTAAAGACCAGGCCGAACAGCGAAACGATGATCGTAATAGTCGCTATAGTAATAATGTCCTGGAATCGGGTAACATGTTACTGGGGATCATAAACGACCTCCTGGAGCTGGCCACGATTGAGGCCGGGAAGGTTGAAATTCATTGGGAGTCGATACCCTTTGAAGAGACCCTGGAGGCGATACTGAATTTAACCCGGCCGCAGTTCGCCGAAAAGAACCTGCACGTTATTACCTCGATCGATGAATCGACCGGACGGATTGAAACCGATACGGGGAAATTACAGCAGATCTTGTTCAATCTTTTCAGTAACGCGATTAAATTCACACCCGCCGAGGGCACCGTGGAAATTAGCGCACGAAAATATGTTGACCCGCAACAGCGGGCAATGCTAGAAATTATTGTCGCTGATAATGGTAAAGGGATTGCCGAAGAAGACCGTGAAAAGATCTTTGAGAAATTTCTTCAACTGGATGGCTCGGTCACCCGGGAATATACCGGCGTGGGCCTGGGGTTGGCGATCGTTAAGGAGCTGACCGCAATTCTGAATGGGACAATATCGGTGGGGGGGCAGGTCGGCCAGGGCGCCATTTTCACCTTAACCCTGCCGGTCGCGCGACAGGCCGATCAGTAGCGGCGGTTGATTCGCCTTCATTGATGTCCACGTCAAAAGGCATTTTTCGTCTTTTAAAATTGCCCCTTAAGATGCGGGAAAGACGCTTCAAAAATACTTTTGACGCTGGCGTCTTCATTGGCAGAACCGGGTTGCCAGGTTTAAGATGGGCCTGCCAGATATCCCGGGGCGGTTGGCGAGATTTATTGTTGGTAAAAGAGAGGTTTGTTCGCTATACTACCCAAATTTGTACTAATGGCTATGATAGAATCGAGTGTAAATGACGAACAGTAAAGAAGTTAATCAAGAGTTGGACCGTTTTCGGTGGCGGACATTGCGTATCGCGGCACGATTGGGATTGAATCATGATTCCATCCTGATATTTATGGCAATATTGATCGGCGTGTTCACGGCACTCGGGTCGGTGGGATTTACCAAGCTGATCGAGCTGGCACATAATTTCTGCTATGGCCATGGTGGGCATGAAGGTGTTTATCGCGGGCACTGGTATTTTCTCTTTCTGCTGCCGGCGGGGGGGGCACTGCTGGTGGGGTTGATCACTTATTATTTTGCCCGTGAAGCCAAGGGCCATGGGGTGCCGGAGGTGATGGACGCTATTGCCCGCAAGGAGAGTAAGATTCGCCCCCGGGTGGCGGTGGCCAAAGCGATTGCCTCGGCTTTAACCATTGGCTCAGGCGGTTCGGCGGGGACCGAAGGGCCGATCATTCAGATCGGGGCGGCTTTGGGGTCCTCTCTGGGGGGGGGTTTCCGGGTGAGCAAAATGAACATGCCCGTGATGGTCGGCTGTGGCGCGGCGGCGGGGATCTCCGCGATCTTTCATGCCCCGATTGCCGGGGTGCTGTTCGCCCAGGAAGTGTTTTTGCGCGATATCAGCTTCAAAACATTTTCACCGGTGTTAATCGCATCGGTCATAAGCTCTATTGTGGTGCGGATGATGTTGGGCGATAATGCCATCTTTCCGATCTTGAATCCTGAACTCGTTGTATTTAACTGGTTTGAGTTGGGGAATTATGTGGTCCTGGGGATCTTTTGTGCGATAGCTGCCTTGCTCTTTATCAAGGCCCTTTATGCCACGGAAGATTTTTTCGACTGGTTAAAAATTCATCATGTGCTTAAGCCGGTGATTGGTGCGCTGGGGCTGGGGGTTTTGGGGATTGTGACCGTTTACCTGATGCGCGATGGCGGCGCCGGAGAACCGGCGTTATATGCCAATGGCTATCCGATTATCGGGCGGTGTATTGGTGCCGCACTCTCGGCGGACCCTTTGGCGATAAAACTAACCATTGGGACCCTGCTGATCCTGGCGGTTCTCAAAATTCTGGCAACCTGCTGTACGCTCGGCTCCGGCGGCTCCGGCGGCGTGTTTGCCCCGTCGATGTTTTTGGGGGCGGTGGTCGGCTATGCCTTTGGACTCTTTTTACAGCAATCGGGGATTTATCCCCAGATCAGTCCGTTTACCTATGCCCTGGTCGGCATGGCCTCGGTGGTGGCGGCGACGACCCATGCCCCGATGGCCGCGATCATTATTCTGTTTGAAATGACCCGAAGCTACCAGGTTATTTTACCGGTCATGTTCTCCGCGACGATTGCCCTGGGGATCGCACGACTGCTCTATCGGGATTCGATCTATACGCTTAAACTTCGTCGGCGCGGCGTGCATTATGAATCGCGCGCTCATAAAGCGGTGTTGAGCCAGATGGATGTCCGTCAGGTCATGCGATCTGATTATGTGACCATCGAAGAAGATCTCTCGTTACAGGAAGTGATTAAAATGGCGATCGGCAAGGAAGTGGCCGATTTTATTGTGGTCGATCATACGGGAAAATACCAGGGGTTACTGGTTGCCGAGGATTTGCGTGAGGCACTGTTGCAGCCGGAATCGGTCCCGTTTCTGGTGGCCGGCGAACTGGTCCGTACGGATGTGCCGACGGTTCTACCCGATGAGACCCTGGATACCGTATTGAATAAATTCTCATCGCTGATGGTCAGCAGTATGCCGATACGGTCCCCGCAGGAGAACGGTGAGTATCTGGGTATGGTGACCCGTACCGATTTGATGCGGCATTATCATCAGCGGTTGGAAGGCGATATTTAACGTTTGCATTGAAGCGAGTCTTAATAAAAAAAAAGGGCTCTGGACAGTAAAGGAGGCAGTCCTGTTCCAGAGCCCCAGATCCAGGGCAAAATAGTCACCAGCGTCATCCGTCGTTTTGACTTTTGACGTGGGGTTCCAAATACAGATCGTTTGAATGACCTGCATTTGGATGCATGTTCATCGGAACCATGCATCGCATTTTAGCCGTCATCACGGCCCGGTGAAAAAAAATGAGCCCCGGCCTTAAGGAGGCGGGTCGGCCGGGGCTCTGATCCAGGGCGTAATAAGGCGTAAAAGCTATTACATTAAAAGACTATAATTGCCAGGGGAAAAAGGCAAATCAAAGCCGGGGA
This sequence comes from Phycisphaerae bacterium, assembly GCA_021736565.1. GTDB lineage: Bacteria > Planctomycetota > Phycisphaerae > Sedimentisphaerales > SM23-30 > JAIPFO01. Next base: position 3,669 of record JAIPFO010000107.1, read on the forward strand.
TTTTTGGGGAAAAGGGTTAAAAACTTTATATGGATTGCGGTCTGTATCGATCAGGTAAAATAGTGGGGCTGTGACGTTTGATAATGAAGTGTTGGATTGGCACCGGCAAGCCATCTTGATTGGTTATTACGTGTTGGATATCTGCGTTATGGGTAGGGTAGTTTTTTTGTGAATGTCTGGATGGTTTTGGTCATAAAACTCTTGTATGATAGCTTGCATACAAAAGGGTCTCAAATAATGAGTTCTAATGGTATCTTTCGAACGTTTAAGCAGCGGTCAAGTTCTTTAGCAGTTAACTCCTTTATATTACATATCTTAGGGGCAGTTTCTTTTAATATTTTCGGGCTCATTCTCAGCCTGTATTTGCCATTTTGATAAAATATATTGAAAAATCATAAAAAATAGACCCAACTGCAGGGTTCAAACGTGGTATAAATGAGAAATGATCTTTTCTTGTGCAGTATGCAGCTGCCTTTGGAATATGAGGACGCCAGCGTCAAAATTGACTTTTGACGCAACCATCAATAAGATGTAGCCAAAAGAGGCGAAAGTCACCTGAATGTTTGAAGATAGACACCTTCTAAAAAGATTTAAAAGTGGCAGCAGAGATGCGCTTTGTGAAATCTATCAGAAATATGAAAACTATCTTCTTTCGCTGGCGGTTGGGCTTCTGGGCGATACAAACTCGGCAGAGGATGTTATGCATGACGTTTTCTGTAAGCTCATACACTCCAAAGACAGCATTAAGTTACACGGCAGCTTGAAAGGCTATCTGGGAACATGCGTTGTCAACAGGGCACGCGATGGGTTGCGTCAGAGGAAGCGATTGCAGTTTCACCTGGAGCCGGACGATTCGCCGGCTGATGACACGATCGCACCGGATCATTCGGTGATACGAACCGAAGAAACCCGCCGACTCTGTTTGGCCCTGGTGCAAGTACCCTACGACCAACGCGAAGTCATCGTATTACGCCTGAAAGGTGATATGAAATATCGCCAGATAGCGACCTGCCTGGGTATCTCTATCAATACCGCCAAAAGCCGGTATCGCTACGGCCTCAACAAGTTAAGATCCATACTACTGTCTAAAGACGACCTGGAAAGTGGGGTGTCAAAAAATGAAACCATCTGATCCTATTGAACAATCAGTCAAAGGCATGGACATAACCGCCAGTAAGGATATGCACGATAGAGTTCTCGGCAAGCTGCTCAATGAAATGGATGAATCAGAGCAGAACCCAAAGGCCGTAAATCGGCCTGTAATTTGGAGAACGATTATGAAAAGTAAAATGACTAAATATGCCACTGCGGCGATTGTGATTGTTGGGATATTTGTTGGCTTGAAGATGATGGGTGTGGAGCCGGATGGGGCGACGCCTGCTTTTGGTATCCAGGATGTAATCGATGCGATGAAAAAGGTTGAATGCTATCATATGGTATGTAGTGCAAAAAACGTAGGATTTTCTGACGAAGAAACAAATGCACGGATCACCACGTTCACCTCCACTGAAGCCTGGGGATCAATAGATAATACTTTTTTTATATCCAAAAACAACCTGGATGGATCTATTATTTATAAAGAAAGTATTACAGATTGTACTTATAGTTATGACCCAAAATTAAACACAATCACAAAAAGTTACGATGGTCATGTAAATGAGAATATTAGTGGCACAAACTTTATAGATTCGACGATACAGTCGGTGGAAAAAGCTTGTCAGCAAGCAGAAGGAACCATTAAATATACTGATGAAATACTTGATGGTAGGAAGGTTAAAGTAATCACGGCAATATTGCCCCATGAAATTCAAAGTGTTATAAAAATCTATGTTGATGACCAAAAATATAGAATCTCCAAAATAAGTCTTGTACAAACTAATGATGAGGGTCAAGGAGGCGAGCTTATTTTTGATGTTGATTACCCGGATATCTGCCCGAGTGACATCTATGAGGCGGGAGCCCCTCGTGATGCCAGAATTATTGATACCTATTCTGATACCCGCCCAAGTGATAAATTGAAAGATTTACTTGAAAAACATAAGACACATCAAAACTCTCGCCTGAAAAGATTGACAGACAAACATATTGTCGTAAAAGTTCGCGAGCAAACTATCACACCAACAAAATATTATTACGAAACAAAAATATATCAAAGGAATGGTAATCACTCTCGAGAATCACGCATGGCCAAAAAACTCGACCATAAATTAGTATTGAAAGATGATTTTGATTATCAATACAACTTGTGGCAGTCTTACAATGAAGCCCAAACTGTTAAGATAAAAGATGATATTTATCAATACACATTAGAGCGAGTTGCTGACTTGTCTCAAAAATGGAGATTGAGTAATAAAAGGAAAAAATCGCCTCTGTTTAAATATTCGGCGGATTTATGGCGGTCCGTGATTTCATCTGGAACGTCAAGCACAAGGATCGTTAGTAAAAAAATCATAGAAGATGAATACTCAAAAAAACATAATCTGGTATGTATTGAAATCAAGACAAAAGGTTGGGATGATGGCCGAAGTTCATTTATTGAATTGCCTGAGAGATGCCTTTGCTATCTGAATCCTCAGAAAGATTATTTATGTCACAGGCGATGCATCATACAGGAAAAAGATGCTCCTTGGCAAAATGATCAAACCTGGCTCGATGATGTTGACCCCAAGAGAATTCCAAAAGCTTCGATGCATGTAAACCAGATATTGGAATATGCAACAACAAAGACAGGCGTATTATATGCCCGCAAAACAGGATCTATACCCTACGAAAAAGCAAACGTGGCTGATATAGACCTCAACAGTATTGCTACAAGTACAACGACGATATATCTGAATGAAAACCCAACATTTCAAGAGGGCATCTTCTCAGTAGACACACTTATTAAATCTAATGATCAATAAATAAGAGGTGTCCGATTTATTTGCCGATCACCTTGGCGTACTTATCCTACTTTACTTCCAAAAATCTTCTCAGCGTGGACATCAATGTTGTTGGGGTTTCGAAGTATCTTTTGGTTAGGCGGAGGTGGATGGTGTTGGGGTCTGGGATTCTTACGCTGCCGGGTGCGTTGGCGAAGAGATCTTTTACTTTGGAGTTGGGGCTGAGATTGAAGATCAGGTCGGGTTCTTTTTGGATGATGCTTCGGATGGAGTAGTTGGAGGCGAGAATCCGGATTTCGGCCAGTTGGAGGAGATCGGTCACCGAGCGGGGTGGTTTACCGAACATGTCGTTGAGGTCCTGTTCGAGTTGGTCGAGGTCTTCGGCGGTTCGACAGGTGACCATGCGGCGGTAGACATCCATGCGCTGGCGGGATGAGTTGATATAGCTGCGTGGAATATTATTGGTGATGTTGAGTTCCAGGTGCGTGATCAGCGGGGCGATTTCTTTTTCGCCGTTGAGTCGGCCAACCGCCGAGGCCAGCAGACGGCAGTAGAGTTCATAACCGACCGCATCGATGTGGCCGGATTGTTCGATGCCGAGGATATTGCCGGCGCCGCGGATTTCCAGGTCACGCATGGCGATACGAAACCCGCTGCCGAGTTGGGAATATTCTTCAATGGCCTTGAGCCGCTTGACCGCGATAGGATTAATCGTGCGTTTTTGAGGGAGGAGCATGTAGGCGTAGGCGCGGTTTTTATATCGGCCTACCCGGCCGCGAAGCTGGTGCAATTCTGCCAGGCCAAAGCGGTCGGCGTCGTCAATGATGATGGTATTGGCATCGGGGATATCCAGCCCGGATTCAATGATGGTGGTGCTGACCAGGACGTCCGCCTTGTGATTCACAAAATCGGTCATGCGTTTTTCGAGGTCACGTTTTGGCATTTGGCCGTGTGCGACCAGGAAGGTTGCCTCGGGGATGAGGCGGCGGAGGCGGTCGCCCACCACCTGGATGCTCTGGACGCGGTTATGGAGGAAAAATACCTGGCCGCCGCGGGCGAGTTCGCGCAGGATGATCTGGCGGATTTGCGGGTCGTTGGACTGGCAGACTTCGGTGACGATGCTGCGCCGGTCCAAAGGCGGGGTGGTCAATGATGAGATGTCGCGGATCCCGATCAGTGCCATGTGCATTGTCCGCGGTAGGGGGGTGGCGGTCATGGTCAGGATGTCCACGGTTTTTCGAATGGTCTTGAGTTTTTCTTTATGCTCCACGCCGAATCGCTGTTCTTCGTCAATGACGATCAGGCCGAGATCTTTAAAGCGGACATCGGCCGAGAGGATGCGGTGGGTCCCGATCAGGACATCGACCTGCCCCTGGGCGGTTGCTTCCAGGATCAGTTTCGCTTCTTTAGCGGTTTTGAAACGACTGACCACTTCAATATTAAAAGGGAAATCGGCCATGCGCTCGGTGAAGGTGCGGTAGTGCTGGCTGGCCAGGATCGTGGTGGGCACCAGGACGGCCACCTGTTTGCCATGTTCGATCGCTTTGAAGACGGCCCGCATGGCCAGCTCGGTTTTGCCATAACCGACATCACCGCAAAGCAGCCGGTCCATCGGTCGGGTGAGTTGCATGTCGTTTTTAATTTCGGCGCTCACCGCGACCTGGTCGTCGGTGGGCTGGTAGGGAAAGGATTGTTCGAATTCATTCTGCCAGGTGCCGTCGATGGGATATTGGATGCCGGGGGTGGTCTGGCGGTGGGCCTGGACGTCGATCAGATGCGAGGCCATATCTTCCACGGCGATGATGGCCTTTTGTTTTTTCTTCTCCCAGGTTTTGGAGCCGAGTTTGGAGAGTTTAACACGACCGGCCGACGAGCCGACATATTTATGGACCAGGTCGATCTTATTGGCGGGCACATGGATCAGGGCGTTGTCGGCATACTCGATGGTAATGTATTCTTCCTGACGGCCTTCCCGGGTAATGGTTTTAAGGCCTTTGAACTTGCCAATACCGTGCGCCATGTGGACGACCAGGTCATTGATCTCCAGGTCGGTAAAAGATTCCACCGCCTGGGTCGAGCGGGTGGCCCGGATGCGGCGCTGGATGTGATGCTGGCCGAAGAGTTCATGATGGCTGAGGATCAGGGCGTTGGCATCGGGCAGGGCAAAGCCCTGGTGGATGAGGCCGATGGGGAAGTGGAATGTTTTGGGGATCGTTTTTTTGGGAGTCGTTGGATCGGTTGGGTCGGTTTCGTTGGTGAGCAGGATTTCCTGGAGCCTCTGGCGTTGGGCGGGTTTTTCGCAGAAGAGGAAGATATTTTTCTTTTCTCGCTTGGCCAGTTCGGCGAGTTCTTCCAGGGCTTCGGTGGAGCGATTGTCGTATTGCTGGGCAGACTGTGTATGGAATGGATGAGAGGTGCCGGTGGTGCCTGTGTTGAAGCGGTTGATTGCGAGGGTATCGAAACGATGAACCGCCTGCATAATTTCTTCGACGGGGTAAACGCTCTCCGGTTCGATCAGACGAGTGCGAACGAGTCGGCCCACCTCGATCACTTCGTTAAGCTCTTCGATAACGATGAGCGTGTTTTTAGGAAGGTATTCGATGAGGTTGGTGGCCTGGGCAATATTGGCGGTGTTATCGCAGCCGGTAATGGCGATGGTGTCGATGGCGCGAATGGAACGCTTGGTATCGATATCGAAGTAGCGGATCGAATCGATCTGGTCACCGAAATATTCCAGGCGAACAGGCTGGGATTTATCGGGCGGGAAGATATCGACAATACCACCCCGCGAAGCGAAATCGCCGACAAGGTCCACATCTTCGGTGCGGTTGAAGCCGTGATCGGTCAGCCAGGTGAGCAGTTCTTTCATCGGGACGGCATTATCGGTAGTGAGCGGCAGGGCATTTTCCTGCATGAAGGTTTGGGCGGGGACCGGCTGCATGAGTGCGGGAATAGAAGCAACCGTCACACCGGCGGTTTGGGCATTGTAGGACAGGAGCGACTGGCACAATCGCAGTCGTTCGCAGGCGATATCCGAGGTGGGATCGGGCTGGGCGGTGGTCGATTCGGAGGCGGGGAGTAATTGCACCGGCCGGCCGATAAAAGTTTCCAGGTCGTCCTGGGCCTTATCCGCCTGGGGGATATGGGCGGTAATATAGCAGATCGGCCGGGCCAAAACATTTTGAAGGGTCGCGGCGATAAAGCGGGGCAGGGAGCCCCAGGAGCCGTGGGTCTCGACGATATGCGGCTGATCGTTGGTTGGGGGGGCAGAAAGTCGGGCGATGAGGGTCTGGAGAGAGGCGTCGTCTTTTCCGATGAGAAGCTGCGTTAATTGTGTCAGGTCGTTGGACATGGGGGTATGATAAACAATTCACACATGGCCGACAAGGAATTTTTACAATCGGTTATTTGATCGTATAGAGCCACCAGCGTTTTTTGGA
>JAIPFO010000108.1 GCA_021736565.1 Phycisphaerae bacterium
AAAAAACTTTAGGAACAATTGGAAAAAAGCTCCAGCGCTCAGAAAAAGGGAAACGCACGACCAGGAAAGGTATGAAAAAGCAGGCTGAGAATCTCAGAAATATAAAAGCGAAACTTCATCTGACAGAGCAGAACCTGCACACAACCGAGGAAAATTACCGCCAACTTGTAGAGAATGCCGACTGTGTTATTCTGCGCATCGATAAAACCGGGAAAATAACGTTTTTCAATGAGTTTGCCCAAAAATTCTTTGGCTATACTGCCAAGGAAATAATTGGCAAAAATGTCATAGGTACAATCGTGCCCGAAACAGATCGTTCCGGCCGGAAGCCGGCAGAATTGATCAGAGACATAAAACGGCAGCCTGAACGCTATAAGACCTGCGAGAATGAGATTATTTGCAAAGACGGACGGCGAGTTTGGGTGGCCTGGGCCAACAAAGCAATCCAGGATGAACCGAGAAATATTACGGAAATCCTTTGTGTCGGCCATGACATTACTGAACGCAAACTTATGGAAAATGAGTTGCAATTATTAGCTGCCGCCGTGCGCAACTCGAACGATACGATTACCGTACAGGATTTAGAAGGCAATATCATCTCATGGAACCTTGGCGCCGAGCGTGTCTATGGATACAGCGAAGCTGAAGCGATCAAGATGAATATCAACAGGATAGCCCCTGATCACAAGCAGGATGAAATGATATCCCTGGCCCAAAGAGTGCTCCAGGGTGAAGATATCGCATTTTTTGAAACGCAGCGACTTACAAAAACTAACCGGATATTGAATATCTCGCTTACCGCAACATTACTGAAAGATGAAAAAGGACAACCGTTTGCGATTTCAATAACCGAGAGGGATATTACGGAACGCCGATTTCTGGAAAAAGAAATCCTGGATATAACCGAGAGAGAAAGAGAACTGATAGGCCAGGAACTGCACGATGGCATGGGCCAGATGCTTACCGGTATTGCTGTTAAGTGCAAAGGACTGGCACTGAAGCTTAAGGATAAATCATCCGAAGAAATGAAAGATGCCTTGGTCATATCAAAACTTGCCAACAAAGCGATTGGTCAGATACGAGATATCGCCAAGATGCTTTATCCTGTTGATATTGAAACCGGTGGCTTGGTATCGGCTTTAAAAACGCTGGCGTCCAATGTCGAAAAGACCATGGGAGTTACTTGTCGATTCCGGTCTGGAAAATCCGTTTCCGTCAAGAATCTTGTTGAGGCAAAGCAAATATATCGTATTGTCCAGGAAGCGATTACCAATGCGATAAAGCACGGCAAAGCAAAGCATATCAATATAAAGCTCAATTTCACTAAGAGTAAAACTGTTCTGGCAATTGAAAATGATGGCCGGGATTTCCCGAAATTATCACCGAGAAGGAAAGGACTCGGGCTGAAAATTATGAAATACCGTACCAACCTGATAGGGGGCTCTCTAGATATTCGTAAAGGCGACAACGGTGGAACGGTCGTTACCTGCATTTTCCCAAACGGTAGATAACATTCCCAACAAAGGATTGTCATATGGCATTAAAGAATAAACAGCATAGCGCAAATGAAAAGAAAATACAGATCCTGATTGTGGATGATCACCCGGTGGTACGAGATGGGCTTAGCACCATTATCAATCATGAACGAGACCTGAATGTCTGCGGCGAGGCGGACGATGCTTGTCAAGCCCTTAAGAGCACGAATGAATTAAAACCCGATATTGCGGTTGTAGACATATCTTTGAAAAGTTCAAATGGAATTGAACTGACAAAGAGGATTGTGGCAGTCCATCCAAACGTCTCTGTCATCGTCCTTTCCGTTCATGATGAATCCGTGTATGCCGAGCGGGCCCTATTAGCAGGCGCAAAAGCCTACCTGATGAAGGATGCTGTTTCTGAAAATATCGTCAAGGCGATCCGTACGGTTTTAAGCGGAGAGATATATGTTAGCGACGCAATTTCAAAGAAATTCCTCCATAAAATTGCCAGGGATAAGTCTGGTATCACCAAAACACCGATCGAGAGCCTCAGCGACCGTGAATTCGAAATATTTCACCTGATTGGCGAAGGGTACAAGGCCTCGCAAATCGCCAGGACGCTCCATTTAAGTGTAAAAACAGTTGAAACCTACCGCGGACGGCTCAAGGAAAAACTCAATCTCGACAGTGCCGCCGAACTGTTGCAATACGCTATAAAATGGACAAAAAGTGAAGATAAATAGTCCCTTTTCTATACGACTGGCGGTTTTCAGCCTCTGAAGAGGTTCAAATCGAACCAGCCCAATTCATTAATAACACGTCCTTCTGGTCATCAGTGTGTATTGTTTCAATCGCCTGCTTACACGCAAGTAAGCATTTTCACCGACAACAAATACAGACTCCAGTCTGATTGACACAATCGCAATACATGCTATTATCTAAGGTGGCTGATTGACCGTCCAAAACTGTACAGCAAGGGCGGTCCATAACAGCGTTGTTGCAAAGAACCGAGCCTGTGAAAGTTGTGGCCACCTCGATGGGGCCAAAACCGAACGACCATAGAGGAACAAGGCCGGGTAAGTACGCTGACTGGCTGACCGTGGATCCTATGACAATGGAACCGAATAACATCGCACATATAAGTGGGGTCCGCCGCTCGTAAAGGAAGCTTGTTGTGAGGGAAAAAGAAAAGCAGGATAGAATAATAAAAGATAAAACGAGGATTCTGATCGTAGACGATTATCCCGTCATACGAGAAGGATTAACACAGATCATTAATCAAGAAACGAACCTTCTGGTGTGTGCCGAAGCTGGAACTATTGGAGAGGCTGTTAAAGTTGTCAAGAAACAGAAAATCGACCTGGCTCTTGTGGACATGCTGCTCGATAACTCAACAGGGATACAGGTAATTAAAAGGATAAAAATCTTATGCCCAGACATCATTGCTCTTATTTTTTCTGTGAGTGACAACTTTCAATATGTAAAACAAGCCATCGAGGCAGGGGCAAGAGGATATATTACCAAAGATGAGATCTCTGAAAATATTGTAAACGCTATTCGCCGAATACTTACGGGGCAAATATACATCAGCAGCAGGTTGCTTAAGCATGTGCCAAAAGAAGAACTTGATGGCCTTTTGGCCGGCAAGGTTCAAGGCTATTGTGATTAAAATACAACGTATTATGTCAGTTTGTAATCGTTAGAATGAATAAGTTTCTTCAGAAAGGAGACAATTATCATGGAACGAGCAATTACTAGAAGAAGGAAAGGTGCCCCTCTGTAAACCGGATGATATTGAGATTTCGGTGCACGGTAACACCATGAGCATCAGCGGCGAAAAAAAGGAAAAAATCGAAGAGAAGAAGAAAGATTATTATCACATGGAAAGCCGCTACGGTAGTTTTCGCCGCGAACTAATCCTGCCCGCCGAGGTCCATGCCGACAAGATTGAGGCCAGGTGTCAGGAAGGTGTACTGACGATCACCCTGCCCAAGGCCGAAAAGGCCAAAGCCAGGAAGATCATGGTTAAGGCGGAATAACGCCGCTGTTGGTTATGCGTGATGTCTTTGTGAATAAGTTGATATTGATTGGCTGGACCAGACGCAGGGGCGGTAATTCCGCCAAACCGCCTGGTTCAGATCCATTTACGATCCTAACTCGAAGCATAATATTATGCGAAAGGAGCAAAATTATGGGAAGTAGTCCAAGTTGCCAAAGCGAGAGCCACAAAATGCACATGTGTGCCTTGAAGGAAAGCGGTTACGACAAGAAGAATGCGGCGGAATTCAAAAAGCTAACGGCTAATCCGCGATACAAGTGCGAAAATTGCGGCACCCAGGCCCATGAGAGCGAGAATCTATGCAAGCCGGTCAAATTGTAAGTGTTCACCAACCCGCTTACTGGCTTTCAAGAGTGTGCTATCGGCTCTGTACGAAGATGAGCAATTTCGCCAGGTATGGTTTTGCGAAGTGGATGTGGCGATGTTTCCGTACGGCCTTCCCGCCGACAAGGCGTCGCCGGTCGGTGAAATAGGAAGGCACGCCGGGCCAGGAACACCTTCTCCCACCGGGTTTCTTCGCGGAACGGACGTGGACCGGGCGTTCGCGATGGCCAATAAGATTATCGCGGTACTGAGACATACGCCATGGCATCGGACACTTCGCAAGAACGGTACTCGTGAAGCGGGCCCGGGACAATGGTCGGGATCAGCCCGGCGATGCCGGCAGGTCTATCAACGCAGGCTCCGGACAACCGGTTAACGTGTAAGTAACAGAAATATTGAACAACAACGAAAAAAGGATATACAATGACCTCAACACATCACGGCATGAAGTGGCTTTTATTAGCCGACATCCGACAGGGAAAACTTTTAAAGTGCAGCGTAACAAAACACAAGCGGTGTCATGTGGAAGAATTCGATACCCTTCTAAACGATCTGCCAAAACATGAACAAGTAGAATCGGCCACCACTCGAAATAAACGCAGCGAAACCAGCGGGATCGATGGCCGAAGCGATAAGGAAGATCTCAAACATTTCGTCCGCCAGTTAAGCCATTGGCTGCCCGGCGTTTTGCGACAACATGCGATTGAAAAAATGGTCGTGGTCGCGCCATCGCGATTGCTGGGGGAATTGCGGGAGACGCTGGATCATGAATTGAAATCACATTGCGAATTGAAACAAGGCGAATGGACCCATTTATCCATCCGGGAACTCACCGAGCATCCCGCCGTCCATAAACTGCTCGGCCTGGATGAATCCTGAACTACGACAAAACATGAAACCAATAAAAGTGGAGAGTGGAGAGATGGTATGGCTATAATGCAAGCGAATGCGAAAAAACAAGTGACCTTTGTCTGCACGGTAAATCCAAAGGCGCAGGCCGTGTACCTGGTAGGCGATTTTAATGACTGGCAGCCTGCGACTGAAAGGATGGATAAAAAAAAGAACGGTGCGTTTCAAATAAAAATGAAACTACCGCCGGGAAAGTTCCAGTATAAATTCATTGTCGATGGGATCTGGTTTAACGATCCCCAGGCCCAAGAGCAGGTAATGAATCCCTACGGCACAATGAACAGTATCGTTCGGGTAGAATGAAGTCTTCTACCGAAATTTTCAAGGGGCTGCTATGCCATGGGATGGTCTATAAACTAAGATTAAAAACGATCGCCCCCTGCTCTTTCCTTCTATCTCGGCCTGAAAGGATCCCGCCGGTGACTCACAAGTTACCCATTCTCAACTCGTTTTTTCACTTCAACCAAGAAAATGTTCGAAGCCCCGGCGAATGAGCATTACCGCATAAGCCGCCAGCATCAGGCTGATGATTTTCGAAATGGCCTTGGTGCCCGCATTGCCCAAAATCTTGATCATATAGGAAGAGACCGCAAAGATGCCGCCCGCCAGGAGGATGTTAAAAATGACAGCGATCAGCGTGGCGATAAGGCCATGTTGATGAATGACCAGTAGAGAGGTTGCCAGTAATCCGGGCCCGGCGATCAATGGGGTGCCCAGCGGTACTGAGCCCAGGTGGCTGGTGGGAATGTCCTGTTTTTGCGTTGGTTTTAAAATATCGCTCATCGCCAGGCTGAACAGGATGACACCACCGGCGATCATGAAATCGCCAATGGTGATCCCCATATACCGAAGGACCATTTCACCAATAAAGACAAAGCCCCCAGCCAATATACTGGCGGTCAGTAGTGACTGGGCAATGATATGATGTTTTTCTTTTTGAGTACGGTTCTCCGTTAGCGAGATAAATATCGGCATCGAGCCAATCGCATCCACCGCCACAAAAATCGGAATGATCGCGAGAATAATATCTTTGAACATATACGAATCCTTATACAAAGACCTGACGCATCAGGCGATTCAGATAGAACCTTTATAGACACCCGCAGCTCAAGATTTTTGGGAAACCGTTTTTTCATATCTTAAAAGAATGATATGAAATACAAAAAAAACTTTCATGGTGTGGCAGTCATATTTAATTTTAAAAGGTGAAGACGTAGCATGCAGCATGCTACGTCTCTAAAGGTTGGAATGGGCGTCACTCGAGACTATTTCAGGACATTTAAGGTCAGGCCCGAGAAGATCTTCGGGAAGAAGAAGGTTGATTTCTGAGGCATTTTTTCGCCTTCTTTGGCTACATTTTCCACATCCGCCGGACGGGTGGTGTTCAGGAAGAACAGCCCCTGGCATTCGCCCGTATCGACCTTATCCATGGCGTGCAGGGTGGCCGGGCCGAAATCTTTGATATATTCGACATTCGTCTGGGCGGTAAGTGCCGCTTCGTCGATCCCCAGCATTTTCTCTAAGATCAGCTTGTGCAAGATCGAAACATCCAGCGCCCGCCAGGCGTCGCTCATATCCGGCGAGATTTCGGCCATAACCGCCACATCCCGGAGGGTCGCGATATAAAACGCACCGTTATTGAAGTACATCCCAAAGGCATGTTCCCCATTTTCATATTCCAGGTTAAGGGCCATCTGCATGGTCTGATTTTTTTCCTTCTTATCGAGCATGTCCTCATAGGGCATTATAGCGACATCAAAATACGCCTTCATCTTTTCGATCAGCGTTTCCGGGTCAAAATCACCCACATTTTTTATCAGCCGATGCGTTGGCAGGATGACCAGCCCTTCGTTATGGGTATTGATAAACGTCATCATCCGATACCGGGCATTCGGGTCTTTTGTTTCATTATAATAGTTCAGGGCCGTTTCATAGCGATGGTGGCCATCGGCAATAAATACACTCTTATCGGCCATAACCTTTTGGATCGTTTCAAGCTGTCCAGGGTTCGTAATGGCAAATAACTGGTGGAGAACGTTATCCTCATCGGTAAGACTCAACAGTTCAGGCCCCTTGGCGGCCTCTGCCATAATCGTATCGATGGTCTGTTCGGCATCACTATAGAGCATGAAGATCTGACCGATCTGGGTGCTGGTCGCTCGCATAAGGTTCAGGCGGTCCGCCTTCGGGCCTGCCAAAGTCTGCTCGTGCGGCTTGATTCCACCACCATATTCTTCCAGCTCTCCCAGGGCGATAAAACCTGTGCGACGATAGGCCGTCCCGGCAATGGTGAAATCCTGCGAATAAACGTAAACCGATTCGCTTTTATCCTGCTTTAAAGCCCCTTTTTCGATGAAATCGCGCAAATGAGTATTTGCACGCGTATAAACATTATCGCTTTGGGAATCGTCGGCATTGACTTTTCCCTTGTTGAGCCGAACGATATTAAAAGGACTCTGCTGGTAGAGCTTTTCCTGCTGGTCTGAATCGATTACATCATAAGGCGGAGCGATACACTCACCGGGATTCCCTGTCACGTCAGAATCATAACGATATGCTTTAAAAGGCTTTATGTTCATTGTTGCGTACTTTCTTATGTCGGTTCTTGGTTTAGTGGTATAGTAATTTGTATTTTCTGGCAGAACAGGCCGCTCAGATAAACTGTCAAAACTGGCTCTGCCAGACGAGGTCCAGCGAACGCTAATTATTTAAAGGCCATTCTACCGTTGAATGAACCCGGAGTCAATGGCAAGGCCTGCCTGATTTTATCATAAAAAGTTGATTTATCGGAAAATAATAGGTAATTTTTCCTGTATAGCGGTAGAATAAGGGTGAATATCGCTTCCATTAAGGTTAGAATGAGTAAGAATTTGAATAAATAAGACGTCGGCCTACCTGGCCCCTGGCGACTAACCAAAATTTTATGCGTCAATATCGACCTTTGACGCCACCACCATCAACGAATGATCTTGATTGATTGTAATATCTGACCGACATCTAAACCTTGGCGTCAGTACTAATGCATCGTTACATTCGATTGAGAAAAGCGTACCCATAGGGGTACAGAATAGAATATGTATGCTGGCAATATTATTAGGACCCAACGAAATCGGCGTGATCGTCGCTGTCGCTGGTATTGTTATTTTTCTCACGAGCAGGCGATTGCCAGGCTCAGGCCCCCCACCCAGAGAAGCCAGACGCCAAATAACACGGGTCAGCAAGCTCAGTACGCCAACCCTGGTCGTCATTGCTTTGGTAGCAGTGGGTATAGTCGTTGGCCTGGCATGGCTGATCGCCAGGTATATATTGACGTAAATGCCGGCTTCATAAGTATTTTAACTCCATGGTTCTGACTCTTAATCGACGTTTTACGCGTCAATATTAACCTTTGGCGAAACCATCGACCGAACTCTAATCTACAACACTCTTTATCATAAAATAACGGATGATACACGATATATCGTTATTGGGAATGAACTGATGAAATTATTGATCAACGGCCAGGACATCGAAGCTTCACCTCCGCAAGATAGTTCTTTCTCAGCGGCCTTACAATTTATCCAGGACAATTTTATCCCGGAAGGGGACGTCATCACCAAAATCCTGGTGGACGGTGAGATCTTGATCCCCCAGCGCCTTAATGACTGGAAAGAACTTCCGATAAGCGATTTTGATGAGGCAAATGTCTTCACAGAGTCATGTAAATCCTTTTCTGCAAAAGGATTGCGAATCATCGCCGAGGAGCTTATCGACAGTGATAACCACCGAAAGCAGCTGGTCGAGCAGATTGGCCAGGGACATAGCGAGGAAGCCATGACCCTGCTCACCGATTATCTGAACGTCTGGAACGTTGTTCAGCAGACATTGGGAAGTGCTTGCCGATTGATGAGATTGGAAATTGAACGCCTGGACATTTATGAAAGTCATCAGGGCGTCTCGCCGAAAAGTCGCCCGCTCACCGATTACTTCGAGCAGATATCCCATCAGCTTGAAGCGATTAAATCGGCCCTGGAGGCTGGCGACCTGGTAATGATCAGTGATATTCTCGACTATGAGTTCGGCGATATTACAGATACCTGGCATACAATGCTCTTGCAGCTGGCGGACCAGTTTGACCCGAAAGACTAATAGTGATTCCCACATCAATAGTCGATTCGCATCGTCAATATCAGCCTTTAAGGTGCGAAAAATAAACTTCAAAAACACCTGTGACCCTGATAATTGAAAGGTAAAATAACATGAAAGTTGTTGCATTTAACGGCAGTGCTCGAAAGAATGGCAATACCGCCATTATGATAACTTACGCCCTGGAAGAACTGGAAAAGGAGGGGATCGAAACCGAAATGATCCAGCTGGCCGGCCAACCCCTCCCAGGCTGCACCGCCTGTGCCATGTGCTTTAAAAACAAAGATAAAAAATGCGTGGTCAAAGGGGACGCCTTAAATGACTACATGGCCAAAATGGACCAGGCCGATGGGATCATTATTGGCTCGCCCACTTATTTTGCCGATGTTACCGCCGAAACCAAGGCCCTGATCGATCGATGCGGGATGGTCGCTCGAGCGAATGACGATATGCTGGCCAAAAAAGTCGGGGCCGCCGCGGTGGTCGCACGTCGGGCCGGGTCAATTCATGCTTTCGATACGATCAATCACTTCTTCCTGATCGAACAGATGATCATCCCAGGCTCGATCTATTGGAATATGGGGATCGGACGGGAAAAAGGGGATGTCCAGGAAGATCAAGAAGGGATGCTCACCATGCAAATGCTCGGAAAGAATATGGCATGGCTCCTCAAAAAAATGCATGCCTGATCCCCGCCTTAAGTACGTTGAAAACCAGTTTCCAGTATCGTAATCGATGATCCCATACAAAAAAACGTGGGGGGACGCCTACCCTAATAAATCTGCGCACGTAAAAACACCCGGTTTTTAAGGCCGGGTGTATTGTATATACATCACCTGTGGGCACAAAACTCAACGGCCTGCCTCTTGCGATATTAAACGATTTCTATTAAAAAATCGGGCTTTATGCGACAAGAAACAAACTTAAAAAGCACGTAAGAGAGTAGCATCTTACTTGCGATTACGAGCTTTCCAGCGTGCACGACGTTTCTTACTGCCTACCTTACGACGACGTCTGGGCTTACCCATACATATCTCCATTCGTTTACAAAAAATATATTATTGTTCATATTCACAT
>JAIPFO010000109.1 GCA_021736565.1 Phycisphaerae bacterium
CCCGCGGGCGCAGCCCGCGGGGGGTGCGAGGGGAATAGAGTCGCATTATTTATGAAATGCGGTACTAGGAGTCTAACGTTCCTTAGCACAGGATGCCAGCGTCAAAAGTGCATCCCTGCAATAAACATCATAACTATCTGGTATTTCAGGTATTTATGTTAATTGAGACGCTCACGTCTAAAGTCATTTTTCAACTTCAAAATTCCCCTTTAAGATGCGGAAAATGAGCTTCAGATCCCGGCGCGACGGGAAGGACCCTGGCGTCAATTTAAGGTATAGAAAATTGTGTTTTTAGTCAGAATAGGCCGCACAGATGACCTTCAAAGTGGGCTCTGCCAGAGGAGGTCCAGCGAACGCTGGTAATTCAAAGGTATAGGGATTTTCAATTTTAGTCAGAATAGGCCGTACAGATGATTTTTCAAAGTGGGCTCTGCCAGAGGAGGTCCAGCGAACGCTGGTGAGGTAATTGAGATTTCACATATAACATTGTGTATATCTTAGCCCGGCGACCTAAAGAGAAAGATCGTAAGTGGTCACGCGATTTTATTCTCTGCCATAAGTTACAGGTTAATCTCTGGCCGACGGATGGCCCGAAGGCATTCCCGGACCACCGCGGGGTCGAAGAATAATAACCATCGGCGAGTGAAGTGAATCCCGTGGCATGGCGTACAAATGTCTCCTGCCCCCCATTACTTTGTAAGTATTTATGCTATGGGGGGCAGAAAAAGTCGGTTATTTCTTGGGGAAGGCTATTTTTTGCTTTGGGCATGGGGGGGGGATGCTGTATGATTGGGGGGATGGGAAGCTTTGCGTATTTACAGTATAATTCGGAATCGTTGGGTCTTTGGCCCCCATTCTAGTTTAATGTGAAAGATGGGATTAAAATGAAACCAAAAAAGTTATGTTATTTGCTCATGGATGCTATTCTGCTCGCAGCGATGGCGGTTTTTGCGACGTCCTGTTCGTCTACAAAACAAGGTGGCGATCTTACTGTCGAACAGGCGAATGACCGAAAGACGGTTAAGCTAACGAAGGATGAAAAGCTCAAATGGTGGCGTGACGCGCACTTTGGTATGATGATCACCTGGGGAGCGTATTCGGAGGCCGGCGGGTATTGGAAGGGAAAATATGAAGGCGGATATTCCGAATGGCTTAAGTTCCGCGGGATTTCCAATGCGGAATACGACGCGTTGATAAAATCGTTCAATCCAGTGGATTTTGACGCGGAAGAGTGGGTGAAAATCGCCAAAAACGCGGGAATGAAGTATATGGTGATCATGGCCAAACATCACGACGGCTTTGCTATGTATGATTCAGCCGTCACCGATTACGATATCGTCGACATGACAGATTTTGGGCGTGATCCGATTGGCGAGCTTGTTGAAGCCTGCCATAAAGCCGGGCTTAAATTTGGCGTCTATTACTCGGTGGACAGGGACTGGCACCATCCGGATGCCGCATGCGACGATAAATATAAGCAGTGCAATAAGTGGGATTATCCGGAGAACGCCTCCGGCGGGATGGACAGATGGCATAACAGCTACTTTGCCAATTTCGCCGTGGAACAGGTCAGGGAATTGGTGACCCAGTATCCTCTGGACATTCTCTGGTTCGATGGGATCGACCTCAAAACCGAAGAGGAAGTCGCACTGCTTGAATCCATTATCTATACGGCCCGGCCCAATTGCCTGATCAACAGCCGGATCACCGGGTTTGTTCCTCCTCCGGGTGGCGATTATCTATCGACCTCCGACAACGGCGTTCCCGATAAATACCAGCCCGGAGGCTGGGAGAATCCCGGGACCTTCGGATTTTCCTATGGATACAGTGTGCATGATAAGTTTAAAAGCCCCAGGCAAGTGCTGCACATGCTGATCGAGATCGTAAGCAAGGGCGGCAATTATTTATTGAATGTCGGCCCGGACGGCCAGGGCCGCATCATACCGAAAGCCCAGGATATTTTAAAGGAAATGGGGGCCTGGTTAGACCGGTATGGAACAAGTATATACGGTGCCGACGGCCTTGCCATGGTCCCGCCGGACAATATCTTATTCACGGCGAAACCGCACCAACTGTTTGTCCATGTATTAGACTGGAACGATCAGCAAGTAAAAATAGAAAAGATGGACAAGGTCCTGGGGGTGTATCTGGACCGTGTGCATCAGGTTTACATGCTCGCCGATGATCAGAAACGGCCCCTGGAATTCCAGGTGACCGATGGAACGCTGACCATCAATTTATCCAGTTGCCCGTTTAACAAATCTCAGCGTAACAAATATGCGGAAGTTATCGTTGTCTCCGATGGAAAATAACAATTCCGTCGTAGGACGGGATGACCGGCGATGCGGGTTTGCTTCAAAGCCGTTTCATTTTAGAGTACTTTCGTACTTTTTAACTTGTGATGGATTCAATGAGTTATCTCGCAGGGCTGTTAGAATACATTGCGTCCTGTTTTTACCATTTTCGGGATTGACTCCGAAGGTGCCCTTTATTCATATTGCAGGATAAAGCCCTGCTAAGCAAGGATTTCATGTGCAAAAAAGTGCGAAAGTCAACTTTTAGAGAAGATTGACGCCAGCGTCAAAAGTATTCTTGAAGCCCATGTTCCGCATCTTCAAGGCCGATATATCGTTCCAGAATTGACTTTTGACGTGGACACCAAGATTACTAATTACCTATTTTTAAGGAAACATGTCATGACCTCAAGAACCGTAACTCTTTTATCCTGCATTCTATTTTCCATTCCATTACATGCCTCAGTGAAGGATTTTGGACTAAAGGACTATCTCTACACATCGAAAGATCTTCCGCATAGCCAGAATGATACATGGACACTGGTGTGCCAACTCCCGCATAACGCCCAGTTCCAACTCTGGCTGGAAGTGGAAAGCCCCGCGGGCAAGGTCATTGTACTCGATTCATCCAACCCTTTGGCGAAATGGACCCAACAGATACAGCGTTATACCACCATCTCCGGCATTCAAACCTTTGAAACACCGGGCTGGGTCAGTGGTGAAGGGGCCCTCTATACAATTCCCGGCGGGGTAACCGTCCGGGCGGTAAAGTACCGCGAAACGGGATATGATGCGGAGTTTGCCGGATCTTTTCAATGCAATGATGACGACTATAATATCTTGTGGCAAAAAGCCGCACGCACCTGCTATCTCTGTATGAGAGATCATTTCATGGATTGCCCCGACAGGGAAAGAACGCCATTGTGCCTCGGGGATGTATGCGTACAGGTCGAACAAATTTTTTATACCTTTGATACAAAAGCTCATGAACTGGCCAGGGAGGCCATTCTTAATAACCCCAATTACACTCATATCATTGGACAGAATCTCATGTTTGCAGGAGAATACAGCACCTGGTTTTATTACCTGAACACCGGTGACCTTGCGACCATTGCTAAACAATACCCCAATCTGAAGAAGTATCTTGATAAGTGGACGATCGGCGAAAACGGGGTAATTGTCCATAGCAAAGACGGGTGGGACTGGTGTGACTGGGGAAGCCCGTCCAAGGACAGGGAGATCGTGCAATGTTGTCAGTATTACTCGACCTTAAAGGCCTGCAAGAAGATGGCCCAGGCGATTGGAAACACTCAGGACATCCCCGGCTTTGACGCTAAACTTAAGAGCATCAAAGACCACTTCGATAAAGTGTTCTGGCAAGGCAGCTATTACAAGTCGGGTGATGTGGATTATCCGGATGAGAGAGCCAATGCCATGGCGGTCGTGACCGGACTGGCCGATGAGACCCGGTGGGATGCAATATATGAGAACGTTTTATCCAAAAAATTAAATCCAAACTGGGAAGATGGAAACACCTATAATGCGAGTTCTTACTTTGAAAGGTGGGTCATGGAAGCGCTTTGTATTATGGGAAAAGAAGAGTTTGCATTACTCAGAATGTATGATCGATACAGCGATCAAATTAATGTCAGAACGACCACCCTCTGGGAACATTTTGGAAGATGGTGGCAGACTAAATTTGATGCCAATTCGTCGCAAAATCACGGATGGAACTCTCCCAATACGATTCTCAGCAAATACATAGCAGGCGTCGCCCCCGAAACAGCCGGCTGGGACACCTACCACGTTTTGCCAAAGGAAGCGTTTCTGACCGCGATCAAGGTCGTCGTTCCCACCGTGAAGGGCAATATTGCCGTGGACATGAAAAAGAATACCTCTGAATATTCTTTACAACTGAGTTCACCGTCCAGCACCACGGCGATAGTGGGCATCCCCAAAGCCTCCTTCTCAAAGTTGAATGCCATCCAGGTCAATGGAACCACCATCTGGGACGGCACCTATAAAGGCGGTCTCGCCGGGATTACATGGAACGGGCAGGACGCCCGGTATATCAAATTCAATGCCGCTCCGGGAACATGGGCGTTTACCGCCGATGGCATATTGCCGGTCTCATCACCGAAACCTCTGCGTGTTTCACCGCGAAAGGAAACCCGGCTCGACAAAAAAGCATGGGCCGTCTCAGCGTCAATCACCCATACGGGCCCCAAAATGTCCTATCAATGGGGCAAGAAGGACCGCGGGTCTGCTTATGATGCCATTGATGGAGACGCCTGGACCTGTTGGAGCACAGGAACACCGCAGTCCGAAGGCCAATGGTTCCGGGTTGATCTGGGCCGGGAGCAAAGTTTTGACAAAATAGTCTTAGAGAACGGCTGGGCCCCCTATGATTCTCCAAGGGGATATAAAGTATATGTATCGGATGATGGTGAAAATTGGGGAAAACCCCTGGTCACAAGCAATGGCCGTCAGAGTATCACGGAAATCACCTTTGAACCCCAATCAAAAAGATACATAAAACTGGAACAAACCGGCAGTCATTCATACTACTGGTGGTCAATTTATGAGTTGGATATTTACCGGCAGAGGAAGTAGGGGGCCGGCACCATATTCACTTACTATCGCTGTTTTTGACTGAATGGTCAACGATTATCCCTGGAATCCACAATACGGCCAGGAGGAACGCCGAGGGAATACCAGGGAATAAGCGTGTCTTGCCGTAAAAGTATCGGCTCCCATTCATGCTGCCGGGATTATTCCGGACACATTCAAGTATATATTTTCGACGACAAGCAATATAAGTCTTTATATTGCAAGGGCTTATGCTCTGTCTGGCCGGAGAATTTTAATTGTGTTCACTATAGTATGGATTTTACCGGGTAATGGGATTAAAATAGAGAGATAGAGTATTATTTTTCCTGATCCCGGCCAAGCCGGAAAAATCAATCGTAATGACTATAATGGACGCCAGTGTCATCAGAATTTTTGATGCGGATAAAAAAAATTAATGGAGTATTTAAGTGAGTGTTTCCAGTTTTAAAAGCCAGTGGGATTCGATTAAACTCCCGAAACAGGTACAAGAAATATTGAACGATTGCCGTTCCTGGATGATGCCCAAATCAAGAAAAGAAATCTTATCTCTTGCGATGGGAGACAAAAGTCATGGGACTTACCAGGTGTCTTATGATGTGAACGGCAAGAGCGTTCTTGAAGCGACGGTGACCAAGGTGAAGAATGGGCTTGCCGTAAACTATCCCGATCCATACATGAGACGCCGTGATCCGGAGTGCATGTTAGTGGCCGATCAGACGCAAACCGATAAGACGAAGTTTAGTGATCGCTTCAGCTTCCCCTTCGCAGACGCCCGTCAGGATACATTTGACTGGCTCAAGGGGCAAGACCTCGTGGTCACCTTGTTTTCGCTCGGCGGGTTTGAGTCTAAGAATGACCGAGGCGCCGTGTTGATCGCGCCGGCCAACGCCGGCTTCTTTATTGGGGCACTCGCCGACCTCCAGGGGATGGTCCCGCCGGACCAGGTCGATAAAGATTTTAAAGTCTGTAGTGTCATTTATCTTGCCCCGCCATTCAGGCAAACCCATTTCGACGGCAAGCAGGTCGTCGTGCATAATCGACTGGATGATGTCCACGAGATCTTTTCATACAATCTGTATCCCGGCCCCAGTGCCAAAAAAGGGGTTTATGGCGTCTTGCTGACTATTGGCGAAACCGAAGACTGGCCGACATTGCATGCCTCGACGGTCGAGGTGGAAACCCCTTATGACAATGTGACCACGATCATGCATGAAGGGGCCAGCGGCGGCGGCAAAAGTGAAATGCTTGAACCGGCCCACCGACTTGAAAATGGGCGATTGCTGCTCGGCAAAAATGTAGTTAACGGGGAAGAGCGAACCCTTTCCATGGGGCAGAATTGTCGATTGTATCCCGTGACCGATGACATGGCCATTTGCAAGCCGATCTCAGAGAACACCAATGGCTATCTAATCGTTCAGGATGCCGAAGAAGCCTGGTTTGTCCGGGTCAATCATATACAAAAATATGGAACCGATCCCCATTTAGAGGCATTGACCGTACATCCCAAAGACCCTTTGATCTTTTTGAATATTGACGCGACCCCGGATTCGACCGCATTGATCTGGCAGCATACCGAAGACGCACCCGGGCAACGATGTCCGAACCCACGCGTGATTCTTCCCAGGAAAAATGTCCCCGATGTCGTCAACGGCCAGGCCGAGGTCATGGTCCGCAGCTTCGGCGTACGCACCCCGCCATGCACCAGGAAAAAACCGAGTTATGGGATCATTGGTTACCTGCATATCCTGCCGCCTGCCCTGGCCTGGCTATGGCGGTTAGTTGCGCCTCGCGGCCATGATAACCCCAGCATCACCGACACCGAAGGGATGACCAGTGAAGGCGTCGGCTCCTATTGGCCTTTTGCGACCGGGCGACTTGTCGACCAGGCCAACCTCTTGCTTCGGCAAATGGAATCGACACCCAAGATAAAGTATGCCCTTATCCCCAATCAGCATGTTGGCGTCTGGGAGACCGGCTTTATGCCCCAATGGATCAGCAGGGAGTACCTGGCACGACGCGGCGCCGCATCCTTCAGGTCCCATCAGCTTAAGCCCGCCCGATGCCCGCTTCTGGGCTATGCATTCAATACCATGCAGGTGGAGGGCACCATCATTCCACAGTGGCTGCTGCAAGTAGACCTGCAGCGGGAGATCGGACCGGAAACCTACGACAAAGGCGCAGGAATACTTCAAGACTTCTTTGATAAAGAGTTACAAAAATTCCTCCATAAAGACCTCGAACCCTTAGGCAAGGACATCATCACCTGTTGTCTCGACAAGGCAGGCCTCCAAGAGTACGAATCGCTCTTAGGACGCTGCTGATTTTCGGATCCCGCCTAACATAAGCCTCTAAAGTGCAGAACTCTAAAAAAGGGCCGGCCCGCTTTTACACCCAAAAGCAGCCCGGCCCTCTTTATCCGGATGGGCTCCGCCCATGCCGATCAAAAAAACCGTCGCGCAGCGACATCCGCATAAGTCCCATAGGGACGTCCGACAATTAATCGCCGGGACCACTGTCACCCATAAAATCAAGTCTCATAGGGACGACTGAAATCCCATCACCCCACATCGGCCATTCAATCCCACCCCGCCCTGACCCGCAAACCCCCTGAAAAAGGGTCTGGCTGCTTTTGTACCCAAAAGATGCCTGTCCCTTTTTCTCCCCCCGGCGGGCGCCAGCCCGCCTTTGGTAGGATAAGCTTCCAGCTTGTCAGTAAAAACAATCGTCCCGATTCATCGGGACACCCTATTAGTCCCGCAGGGACGCCCGAAATTAGCCCGGCAATTTATGGTCGGTTTTGCCGGGACTAACACCACCACACACACCTCCTCCCACACTCTCCGGCGGGCGCCAGTCCGCCGGGGTGTGTGTGGGATCATAAGATTCCATATAGTTATATCAATAGCGGTGAATATTATAATTGTAACGTAATTTGACCAATATTTGGGCTCTGGATTGTGATATCTGAAAACAAAGGTTCCTGACCCCTAAAATTTTGACCCCTAAAATTTCGACAGCGGAAATCACCATTCGATCCGACAATAAAAACCTGGCCGAGCTTGTCCTGAAAGTAAAAGAAAACCAAAATGTGCCCTGGACAATCACATTCAGCAAGGGATTGAATTAAGAAACTATGAAAGTCAGATGCTCCTAAATCAAATTTACGTGAATAAATCTTGTGGCGTCACTGCGACAACCACGGGGAGGCGATTATAGCATATTCTCGCCTCTGAGCATCTGGCTTTCATAGTTTCTTAATTCCTTTAATCCCCTAAAATATTAATTTTTTTGCTAATTTGTTTTTCAACTGATACATAGCCCTGGCCAACAAGACTTATTCGAGATGTAGAGCACCCTGGAAACCCCACGGCCAATGCTATAAATATACGTCAGCTAAAGACATATACAGTATTTTTATTCCTTTTAATACCTCTAAAGGGATTAGAATATGTTTTTGAAGCACTCATTCAACAATGCTTGGTTCAGTTTTGACACCGGAACGGATTCGCCGGTTCATTTCCAGATATAAGGCAGGCAAAACAATCAACGTCAATATTGTTGATGAAGACAGCCCGCCTATCACGACAATGGCCAAGGGACGTTGGATTTCAGAGCCAACGCCATTGCTGAGAACCAGAGGTAATAATCCCAATGAAGTTGTTAATGTGGTCATGAGTACCGGGCGAAGTTTGGAAACAGCCCCTTCCACGACAGCCTGTTCGAGTGAGAGGCCGCGTTTGTGGCGTAAATACTCAAACCGTGAAATTAATACCAGGCCATCTGTTAACGCAATTCCAAACAAGGCGATAAAACCAATGGATGAAGGGATACTGACATTCTCACCGAATACTCCCAGAAACAGCACGCCGCCCACCAAGGCCAGGGGGACATTTAACATAATCAGCAGTACATTCCATATCGAATTGAACAGACTATACAACATGATCAGAATCAAGAAAATAGTGATCGGCACAATAATCATCAGCCGCTTGTTTGCAGCCTGTTGCAATTCAAACTGACCTCCCCAGACCACACTGTAACCGGAATCAAGTGAAATCTTCTGCTTAACGGCATTTTGAGCTTCTTCCACAAATCCACCGGCATCCCGTCCGCGAACATTACACTGCACGGAGACATAACGTTGGCTGTTTTCCCGGCTGACCTGTCGAAGCCCTGTGACCGTCTGGACATCCGCAAATTGCTTCAATGGAATGGTATATCCCGAACGGCTTCTGATCAGCAGGTTTTCGATGGCTTCGATATCCTTTCGGTACGGCTCATCAAATCGGACATTAATACTGTAACTTTTTTCCTGTTCCAAAATGGAGCCCACAAGTTGTCCGCCAATGGCATCTCGAATAGTTTTCTGTACATCCATGCTGTTAAGCCCATCGCGGGCCATTTGCACGCGATCGAGATGGATCTGGACTTGTGTTTGGCCCGAAAACTGCTCTGTTTGAAGGTCCGCCACTCCCGAAATAGAAGACAGTACATCCTGAACTTCGGCCGCTTTTGTTTTCAGTACGTCAAAATCCGTACCGACCACCTTAGCAACGACCTGCGTTCCGGCTCCGGCAATCAAACCATCAATTTCATGTTGAATCGGCTGGGAATAACTGATCGTAACACCGGGATAGGTACTCAGTCGCTCATCAAGCTGATTGACGATGTCATCGTGTGTCAGGCTTTTTTTCCTTTGATCCAGTGGCCGAAGAATTACTGTGATGCAGGCAAAGTTCGTGTGGTGTACGTGAGGCCCCACTTCCCCATAGCCAATCTCTGTCATAACCGTTTCCACTTCGGAGCATTGGATGATATCGGTTTCGATCTGACGGGCGGTTTTGGTAATTTCTTCAAGAGAAACGTTGGGATTCATATGGGCCAGAACCTGGATCGAGCCTTCCCGAAGGGTCGGCACAAACTCCTTTCCAAGAGAACGAAAAGTAAATACACCTGACAAAATAAGCAAAACCGTAATTCCCATTACCAAAGCCGGACGTTTAA
>JAIPFO010000110.1 GCA_021736565.1 Phycisphaerae bacterium
TTTTCAGGTTTGGCTTTTTTGTACAGATCCAGGGCCTGAACATATTTTTTGTCCTGGAACATGCGGTTGGCTTTGCGGACCATCTCACCGGGCTTTTCCTGAACCTCCACAGCGTCAGCAATAGCGGCCATCGCAAATATCGCGGCAACGCAATAGATAATAGTTCTAGACTTCATAGTTCATCTCACTTCGGTTTAGTCGTGTTCTTTCACTAATGATCGCTTCGATGACCAGTAAGATCAGGGCCAGGGCCAGTAATATCTGGAATTTCTCATCATACCGTAGAACGGTGGTCGATTCCAGTGCTTTTTTGTCTGAGCTCATAATGGATGACCGGTACAATTCGGCCAGATCGAAGGTACCCGTAGCGACCGGCAGGTATAAACCGCCGGGGGTTTGCATAACGATTTTTCGCAGGTTATCCTCGTTGAGCTTTGACCAGACCTCCTGACCTTCGTGTTCGAGATAGGTTTTCTGGCCGTCGGGAGCAGTTATGGGAATACGGCTGCCATCCCGGGGATTGCCCAGGCCAATAGCAAATATTCGGATCCCTGATTTATTGGCTTCACCGGCGGCGTCAATGGGGGCACTGTCGTGATCTTCCCCGTCGGTGATCAGGATAATGTCTTTGAAATCCTTCTCCTGCTGATCGAAAACGCCGCTAACGGCCAGGCGGATCGCATCGCCGATTTTGGTACCGCCCTGGGTAATGCTTTTGGGCGTCATCTCGGCAATCGCCATGCGGGCAAAACCGTAGTCCTGGGTTAAGGGGCATTTTAGAACGCAGGTACCGGCAAAGGCGATAATGCCGATCCGGTCGCCTTCCAGCTCGCTGATCAGATCGCCGATGGCCAGCTTGGCCTGCGCCAGCCGGCTGGGTTGTAGGTCTTCAGCCAGCATACTGCGCGAAACGTCCAGCAATACCACCACGTCCCGGCCCTGTCGCTGAACCTTATGCGGGGTGGGGTTCCAGCCGGGTTGGGTAAGGCCCAGAATGATCGCCACCACCGCCAGGCCGAGCAAGACAGCCTTGACAACCTGTTTTTTTTTGCTGACCTGCTGATTGATATGACCGAGCATCTCCTGATCAGCAAACCGCCGCAATAAGCAACGTTTACGGTAGAAACTGTAGACGAAGACTAACGCGATGGCCGGCAGTGACCATAGCAGCCATAATGCTTCAAGATGTTCGAATCGTAATGTTTCCATAATATCGTAACGTAAAAACTAAGGGATTTTTCGAAACAGTGTGCAACCTAATAATATCTCAAGGGCCAAGGTGCACAGAGCGGCCAGGGCCAGGATTCTGTATTTTTCGTCGTAAGTGTTGTATTCGATGGATTCAATTTCGGTTTTTTCCAGCTGGTCAATTTTCTGGCATATTTCTGCCAGGGCTTTTGCATCGCCCGCCCGGCCGTAAAAGCCGCCGGTCAGCTCCGCGATGTTTTTGAGTAGGGGCTCATCCAGTTCGGGCTCACGATTAATCGTCATGCCAAAGAAACTCTGTTGCTGTATCGGTTCACCGCTGCCAATGCCAATGGTGTAGACCTTAATGCCATCTTTGGCGGCCAGTTTAGCGGCCTCTTCGGGACTGCGCTCGCCGGCGTTACATCGGCCATCCGTGAGCAGGATAATCGCCTTGCTTTGAATTTCAAATTCAGGCTTTTGCTTATCGCTCATAGTTGAAGATTGACCCACACTGGCATTTCGGCGGGTGATCTCCTCTTCGGCCGTTTTGAGCCGGGCGTAGGCCAGGGCCAGGGAATCGCCGATATTGGTGGCATTTTCCGGGCTTCCATCAGGCACCAGCTGCGTCTGTTGGATATAACTCAGCAGGGCATCATGTGCCGTAACCAGCGGGCAGGCGGTATCGGCGAACCGGGCGAAGGTCACCAGGCCGAGCATGTCATTTTGACGGCCCGGCAGGCCATTACCGCCTTTGATAAAGTCTTTGAGCACGCGTTTAACCACTTCCAGTCGGGTTAAGGCCCGGCCGTTGTAGTTCATTTCACGCCCCATACTGCCCGAGCGGTCAATGACAATTTCCATCACCACCCCGTTTGTGCTTTTGATCTGCTGCTTATTGCCCTGACGCGGGCGGGCGAGGGCCAAAATTAACAGCGTCATACAAATGATTCGCACCACGATAGGCAGAAATCGCAACCGGATACGCCAGGTAGGAGCGACCGTCCGAAGGTCCTGCAGCGACGAAAACCGAAGACGCCCTCGATAGCCCCGGCGGGTCATGCAAAAGACCACCAGCGGGATGATCGCCAGCAGGGCCAGGGCCCAGGGAGAATAGAGCGTATGGAAATAACGCCATATTTCGTTCCAGATTTTCATAGTCAGTTCAAGCAAATTTCTACCTGTTTTTCATCCACCTGGGTTGTTTCGATGAAATCCTGGGTGATCTCGATCGTTTTTTGTATCTCATCTTCTGTAGGACCATAACGAGCGAATTTCACCAGGTCGCAATGGTTTAGAAAATCGCCCAGCTTTTCTTTTTGCTCCGCGTTCAAAACATGCGTCAATGCCGTTTCCTGGAAAAATTCTTCAGTCGTTCGCTCGGGAGCTCGCAGGTCAAATCGATGTTCGATATAGAGACGTAAAATGTGACTGATTCGCTGGTAGAATTCTTTGACCTTCTTATCGGCGATCAGGTTTTCTGCGATTAATTTCTGTAAGCGTTCCAAAGCGATCTCATGGGCAGGTCGATAGACGCGTACGATCTTCTCGACGCGACGACGGCCGCGGAGCCATACCACCAGGGCGATCAGCAGAATTACCCCCCCACCGATGCTCACCCACACCCACCAGGGCCACCAGGGCGCTGGCAGCTCTACCACGCCCTTAATATCATCGATTCTGGGTGTTTCGCCAATGTCACCAACGGTGGTGGTGACGGTTAATTTGACGGGAGTGGTTTTGAGCTGACTTTCTGTTTTACTGGGATCCTTGTCGGATTTCTTTCTGAAAGTAAAGGTCAATTCCGGCAGCACTAGCTCGCCATCGCTTAGCGGTTCCAGCCGATATGTTCTGGCCTGGATGATCTGGTTTTTATCACCGAGTTTTTCGGGCAGGGAATCGACCTCCAGAATATTCCAGTGCTCGCTCTCGGCCAGAAGAGCAGGCATCTCTGGAAAGGTAACCGCCCATTGGTTGTCGATCCTGGCGGTTAACTGAACAGTCACGGTCTGGGCGATATCAAGCGTCGCTCTATCGGTGGTGACATGGACGGTCAGTGGGCCGCTTGCGAAGGACTCGTTAATGGTTGTTTTTTTGGGACCGTCAGTGGACGCGCCCTCTTTTTGACAGCCGGAAAAAGTGGCAAGGCAAACCACCAGCATCATACACAGCATCATCTTCGGCACAGCGACTGTACGAATCATGGCATTGATATATTCTTTGGCAGTGGGATGGAGGGGCATTATCTTCTTTTCTCTCGCATACGGAAAAAGCGGATCATTTCATTAACATAGGGCCGGTCGCTGCCAACGTGGATACAGTCTACTTTGACCGAACGCAGCAGGCGATTGAGCTCTTCCTGTCGGGTGGCGGTGAGCTGCTGATAGTGACGGCGGGTGCGTTTACTGGCGGCATCCAACAGGATAGTCTGGCCGGTCTCGGCGTCTTCCAGCTCGATAAGCCCGGCGGGAGGTAATTGATCTTCCCGCTGGTCACGTACCGCAACGGCGATCAGGTCGTGCCGTTTATTGATAAGCTTTAGCGACTGGCTGTACTCCTCGTCGATAAAATCAGAGACCAGGAATACCGTTGCCCGCTTGCGCTGGACCTTACCCAGGTAGTCCAGGGCCATGGCAATATCGGTCTGGCGATGCGGCGGACGACTATAAAGCAGTTCCCGGATGACCCGCAGGACATGCTGCTGGCCCTTTTTAGGTGGGATAAACTGCTCGATCCGGTCGGTAAAGGTGATCAGGCCGACTTTATCGCTGTTCTTGACGGCGGAATAGGCCAGAACCGCACACAACTCGGCGGCCAGCTGGTTTTTCGTCTTGGCAATCGTACCAAACGCCCCCGAAGCACTCATATCCACCAATAACATCACGGTAAGCTCGCGTTCTTCAACAAATCGCTTGATAAACGGCCTTCCCATCCGGGCGGTAACATTCCAGTCGATCGTTCGCACATCATCGCCGGGGGTGTACTCGCGCACCTCATCAAACTGCATCCCCTGGCCTTTAAAGGTGCTTTCATATTCGCCGGCAAACAGTTCATTCACCGTTCGATTGGTGTAGATCTGTATTCGCCGTATTTGTTTGATTATTTCTTGAGGGATCATAGTCAATAATAGTTAAGAGCCAGGAACTAAAATCTGAGAATTGATCAGTTCGCTCTCGTTAATGGTTCGTGAATGAAATACGCGTCACAACTAGGGTACTTCGATGTTGTCAAAGATGGATTGAATGACATCTTCAGAGGTTTTTTCCTCCGCTTCGGCCTCATAGCTGACGATAACGCGATGACGCAGGACATCCATACCGATCGATTTGACATCCTGTGGGGTAACATAGCCCCGGCCCTGCATGAACGCATGGGCGCGGGCGGCAATGGCCAGGTATATCGTGGCACGCGGCGAGGCACCGTAAGCGATAAGATTGCCCAGGTCCAACCCATAGGCTTCACTATTTCGTGTCGCATCGATAATATTCACGATGTAGTCCTTGATCCGGTCATCGATATAAATCTCATCGATCAGCTTCCGCACTTCGAGTATCGTTTCCGGGGTGATCACCGGCTCAACGACAATGTCATTACTGGTTTTAGCCATCAGGTCCAATATCTGGCGTTCTTCTTCTTTGGTCGGGTAGCTGATCTTGACCTTCAGCATGAACCGGTCCACCTGGGCTTCAGGCAGAGGGTAGGTGCCTTCCTGTTCGATGGGATTCTGGGTCGCCAGGACCATCATCGGCTCGGGCAGAGCCAGGGTCTGGTCGCCAATGGTGACCTGATGCTCCTGCATGGCTTCCAACAGGGCACTTTGAACCTTGGCCGGGGCGCGATTGATCTCATCGGCCAGAATAATATTGGCAAAAATGGGCCCTTTTTTGACATAAAACGTCCCATCACTGGGACGATATATCTGGGTACCAACCAGGTCAGCCGGCAACAGGTCGGGCGTAAATTGCAAGCGACTGAACGAGGCTTTTATTGCCCGGGCCATCGTGGTAACGGTTAAGGTCTTTGCCAGGCCGGGTACGCCCTCAATGAGGACATGGCCATTGCTTAAGAGGCCAATCAGGAGTCGTTCGAGCATATAACGCTGGCCGACGATCACTTTTTCAAGCTGCCCCATTAACTCGCGTACAAAAACACTCTTTTCTTCAACACGTTGAGTAATCTGCTTTACGTCCAACGTCATAAATAAAACCTCCAAAATCATTGGTGCAGGTAATAAAAGTCGGTTTACCTACAGATTCTGCAGGTATATCATATCAAAAAATCACCAGCGGTTGCTGGACCTCATCTGCCTGAGGCGGAATAGTAAGATCTCTGGCACGAAACACAAATGCCTATACAGCTGAAATTATATAAAAAATACGACCAAATGCAAAAAAAAGTTCAAACGTGTGGGTAGAAAGACAAATGCCTAACGAATAAAATTGACGTAAACCGTTGATATTATAAGCTTTACGAAATATACAGTTTAACCGGACCCTCAAAATACTTACGACACCGACGATATCAAAGAGACTCAGGTGAAAAGTCTCGGGACATCTCTCTGCAGACTAAAGCTCGACGTACTCTGAACCAGATTCCGCTTTTCTGAGGATTCTGGCTCAGAGGCTTGCCGATCTCTCTTTGCTGGTGAAGGCCCTTTCCATGACAGAATCCTACGTTAAAAGTCGATTATTATCTTTAAAATCGGCTTTTAAAATGTAGGAAATTGGGCTTCAAAATAATGATGACGCAGGCGTCATCTCTGTCTATTGGACAATCGGTCCTTTTAACGGGTAGATTTGGAATAAAAACAACCCCATAAAAGAAACCTCCTCAAAAAAATAAACACTACCTCCTGTTAATAAAGGACTTACAGAATGAAAAATAATCCATATTTCCCCCACCCGTTCCCCTGTATGTTTCAATGGGGAATTTTTTGGCCTGATTATCGGACGGTCATAAACTCAAATATCGATTTCCACGTCAAAGAAAGCTGCCCTGAAAGCCCGTAAAAAAACAACGGACCTGTTAGAAATGAACGTTGGAAACCGTTTTGCATATAATGACGCTGAACGTTGCGTTTTGAAAAATGCGTTGAAAAAAAACAACACACTTGTAACATGTTGTATACCAACAGCTTAAGGTCTGATAATAGAGAAAAAAGCCTTGCAGAGGTGTTGTTTTTGAACAACATAGCAATGAAATAGGCTTCAAAAGGTTTTATAATTCGCGTGAGCAGAACAGTCGTAACGTCCTAATATATAATATGTTACAAAAATATCATTTTTTAAAAAAAGTTTTTTTTGTAATTGGCGCGGTTATTGCGGTTGTAAGACTTCTGTGGATTAGTTTTTATTCTGGGTTCACAGAATAATGAAGTTGAGCGTTAAAATGAAACCTGAGGGGAAGAAAACTTTTTGATTCTTCCAGCCCTTTAGGTTTTCATTGGAGTGCGTTAGGCGCGAGGGGATTTTGCGCCGCTTTTTTGAGCTAGGGACGAGACTAGGGTTTTTAAAAAGAGAAAACTTACATGGAATGTCTATACGCATTTTGCGTTAGCCCTGATTCCCGCGTCTAAAGTCAATATTTCGTAATTGTATAGGAAATTGTGATTTCAGACAGAAGAGGCTGTTCAGGTAGACCTTTAAAACAGGCTCTGCCAGAGGAGGTCCAGCGAACGCTGGTATTTTAAATCTGCCTTCATGATGCGGGAAGCAGGCTTTGACATAAGTTAGAAATGCTGACGTCGAGACTTGTCTTTGACGTGGATAAAGGCCTGTCGGATCGTTTCTGATGAGGCTTTGTTTTGCAAGAGAAGGCTTTTTATGTCAGAAAAGAGCTGAGCTGCCCTTGCCGGTCGCAGTGGGATTGCGCAAAACAAATGACTGGCTCACAATATATAATATAGCACGGCCAGGAACTTTTCTGCCGGCATACAATCTGTGTAACCTTTCTTGGCCGTCGTTCGGTCCGGGGAAGATTGGACATATAATTTGGTTCCCGCGTCAAAAAATCGATCCAACAAAGACGGATCAGCCCTTAAAACGCAGAAAATGGGCACCCAAAATACATATGACGCGGACGTTAAATTTGGACGAGTCTTGTGTTCCCTTCGATGATGTTAGCACCGAAGGACAGTTAAGTTTTGATTTATTTTAATAAAGTGAAAGAAAATTTTATTATGAAGAAGTTATTGTTAATTTTAGCCTTAGTCGCATTGGTCGCCACACCAGCAATGGCGGGTTTTAGTAGTCTCGGCGATACTGGCGGTGCTTTTTATTGGGATTCAGGTGCTGGGTATGTAGCACTCAATTCAGATAGACAAGCCAATCTTCACACGCCCACTCTGGGTACAAATGTTGGCTGGTTGGTTGATCTGAAATTTGATGATAATAGCGCCAATGGCTTTTCAGATGATGCCTGGCAGAAAAATCTATACCGTGCATTCTGCGTCGAAAAGGACATCACTTTCGCCCCGGGGGCTACCTACTGGGCAAGTTGGGATACCGTGGCTTATTCCGGCGGACCTGGTGGTGGAGTCTCAGGTGACCCGATCAGTCAAATTACCAAGTATATTGTCGACAATCATGACACGTTAAGTGCTACGTATACGTATGAAGCCATGAGAGATGCCATCTGGTATGCCGAAGGTGAGGCTGGGACTAGTAGTAACGCCGTGTATGTCTATGTCGCTGGACTGGGGTATACTACAGCCGCTACCAATGACGTGATGGTGCTAAATTTATGGGACGGCTTTAGCCAAAAGGACATAACTGTTAATGGCGCAGAGATTATAGGTGCTTGGGTTGCTAATGATAGACAGTCTCATGTATTAACGCCTGTTCCCGCTCCCGGTGCTATTCTACTGGGCAGCATGGGCATGGGTCTGGTAGGCTGGTTGCGTCGTCGCAAAAGTCTGTAAATTTAAATTTTGCCTTCGGTGAAAGCGGGTTTTCCCGCTTCACCTGATCTTTTTTCTACTAATTAAGAAGTCCTGCTGGCTAAGTGAGAGACGATACGCTTGATTGCATTTCTCTCCTTTTGCCACAGGACTTTTTTTTCGTTTTCGGAACATGCTTCTTCCTGTCACATCTGGGCATTTCCTAAGCTTGACGGATTCGTCAAAAGTCGATTTTCATCGTTCAAATCAACTTTCAAGATGCGGAAAAAATAGGTTCCAAAGCCACTTTGGCACTATTAGCATCAACAATAAATCCCCAGACGGCCTGTGGATATAAAACAACAGTCCGTTGCCTATGGAACAAAAAGAACTTAAGTCATTATTAATAATGACTTTGCGTCAAGTTAAACCGAAATATTATCAGCCTGCGTGTTGTTTTATAGAAAATATGAAAAACTGAAAACCTTAGTAACGCGTAAAAGAAAAATCAAAGAAACTTTTGTAAGTTCTTTAAAAACAGTATGTTAGAGAATTTTTTTTCTCATTTCAAAAAATCCTAATTAGATTGGCACAGTAATTGCACCAGATAACTGAGTGGAGGTGAGGCGTTTGTGGACCTGGCCTGTCAGGGCTGGCTACGCATTCCAGATATGATGAACTTGGGAGAGAAGAGAGCTTACCTGTTTTTCCTTGGTTTCATTATTTACTGAACACGATAGTGAATCACTGCGCATGTATTTCGCAGAGTCACGAGCGAAACAAATGAAATTATTAAACCTACAACTTGGCCTGGCCTTGGTAATCGCCTTAACCACGATGGTTAATGCCGTGCCAACATCGACTTTGATCGAAGTTACTGCCCCAGAAACTTCGATCCGGATCGATTCGGCATTGCTACCAGCCCCCCTTGCGTCCGATAATATAACAATGATCCTGCCGGGAGTCGATCTTTTTGGCCCGACAGACCTTGTAGCTTCCGGCGTCCCCCTTGAGACCCATGCGGCCAAAGAATTACCCGCAGTCCCTGGTGCGATACTAATGACGCTGGCAGGTTTCTTATGCGTTTCCCTGGTCAGAGACCGACGAGCCTGGCTCGCGACAGTAACGACCATTTTAAACCTGGCCCAGACCGGCGTCAGAATTATCCCGCAACTGGCACTTTGCACTGCATTTCAGGCCTCTCGTAAAAGCCAACCCTCAGCCGTTCGCCTGACACGCGACGGCACCAATAGAGCATTGTTATCGAACGACCCGACGGGCATCAGCTATGCTGGTTTGCTATATCGTCTGGCCGCAATCCCAGGTTACAGCAACCTGAATACTCCTATCCAAAGAAAAAATATCCAAATCAAAAAGGGCTGGCAGACACTATCTGCACAGGCCTTATTTTGTGCGCATAATTCTCGGGAACTGTCAGAGCCCGATAATAGATGGGTCGGTCAATACCTATCGCCCAAACCCCGTACAACCTTTCCTGGCCATCGTTCGGTCCAGGGAGGATCAATATAGTGTTTTTTTAAGTTATTAATTGTGACTCCCACGTCAAAAGTCATCCGCCAAAGGCGGATCGCCCTTTATGATGCGAAAAACAAGCTTCAAAAATACTTATGACGCTGGCGTCAATTGTTGTTGAAAAATTGAATGAAAGTTTTTTTTGAAAGGATTTAATTATGAAGAAGTTAGTTTTAATTTTAGCTTTAGTAGCATTAGTCGCTACTCCAGCGATTGCAGGCCCTACTATCGGTGATGTATTTTATTGGAAAGATGTGATTACTAATACTTATGTAATGGATACCATAGATGGAACAG
>JAIPFO010000111.1 GCA_021736565.1 Phycisphaerae bacterium
GGGGAAGTGTTCTCAAAAGGGCTAAGTCCGCCTGAATATCAGCATGGGCACCATGATCAAAGCAGGTATGGCTCAACGCCCCTGAGCCCCCCCCTACCGCATCAGTCAGCCGTCTGGCATCGCAGCGAATATCATCAAGACTTGGCTCGCTAAGCTCCAGGAAATGCTTACAGACCACAGGGTCGATATCTCGCTCCTTGGAAATGCCATCCTGTAGAATTTTTTGCTCGAAAAAACGTGAGCTTTCCGGGATGGTTACCGTTTCGTCATGGCAGACATGATATTGACATGCCAGAAAATTTTTAGAAGGACTGCCAATCTCTACCACACATTTTTTACACGTCCCCCGTTGACCGCAAAAGGTATTCAGGGTAATACCAGCCCGCTCCGCGGCTTCGGTAAGAGTGCTGTCGGTCTCAACGTTGACTCGTATGCCATCCGGCTGAAACAAAATCTCATGGGTTCTCATCATTCAAGCTCACTTTCAAATAGGTTGACTTTCGCACTTTTTTGTGCCCTGATCCCTGTGCAGCAGACTCACGTGTCAAAATCAATCTTTCGTCCCAAAACACCCCTTAAGATTCGGGTCATTGCCCCAAATATTCTTTTGCCGCTGGTGTCGCATATGGGGTCATCGCCTCATCGGTTGGAATAATTCGCTAACTACAATCGTGAGTAACGTCCATATAATATCATGTGTGACCACATTTTCAAGTGCAAAACACAGTTATTAAGTTTAAAAAGGAGGGGTAGAGATAAATTATAATTTTTTGACTAATTGATATATTTTTCTGGTCGATGTAAAAAAAGAAGCCCGATACAGTTATCAGGCTATATCTTTCTGTATGTAATGGAAATCATATTTGACACCCGTGCCCTAAGTTCTTTGCCAGCTGTTTTTGGAATGAAGATCATTTAACCCGGCAGTCATATTTACGATGGAGATATACACATGGAGCTAGTAGTCACTGAAAAAAAAGACCTTAATTCGCGATTGATCTCTTTACAGGACAAACGCGACGAGATAGACCAGCAGATCAAATTGTTGGAAAGGTCTATATTCTTCTTTGAGAATATTGTAACCTGTAATGGCCAGGACATGCCGGAACTGGAGCAGTTCAAAAACACCCTCAAAAAGGCACAAATGACGCGTAAAGGCCTCGATCTGGCCCTTACGTCGTGCATGATCAAACGGGAAACAGCCCTCTATTAACCAGCCCTGCCCCACGATGACAACCTCTTTTTTTTTGCAGGCCAACGGGCATTATAGTTTGTTGAGGACTGCCAATGAGGTTTCTACCTTTCCGAATGGTGCGCTAACCGCAAACCCTTCGACTTTATCCTCGATCGCTCTGACGAGTTCACGGGCGATCTCTATTCCCATTTTCTGACCATCCTCACGCGTTTTCGCCTTGCTCATCCGCTCCAGAATGCTATTTGGCACAACCACGCCAGGGACTTCATTGGCCATAAATTCGGCGTTTTTATAGCTGGCAAACGGCCATATCCCCGCGACGATCGGAATTCGAAACGGTTCAATTTTATCCAGAAATCTCAGGAGCATATCGGCGTCAAAAATAGGCTGCGTTATGGCATATTCAGCTCCGGCCCGTACTTTCTGGGAAAATCGCTCAACTTCCCTGTCAATATCCGTCGCAACGGGATTGGCACCAACGCCCAAAATCAGCGATAATGGGGGTGAAAAGGTGTTATTCCCAATATCAATACCTTGATTGAGATTTTTAACCACCCGGGTGAGTCCTATCGCGTCCAGGTCAAAAACGGCCGTTGCATCGGGATAATCGCCCAGCTTTGGGGGATCACCGGTAATAATCAGCACATTTCGCAAACCAATCGCCTCAACGCCCAGTATGTCGGATTGGATCCCGATTATGTTTCTATCGCGGCAGCAGACGTGTAAAATAGCCTCAAGCCCCGTTTCCTGAAGGATCCTGACAGCGGTAATCATCGGGGAGACGCGAGAACTGGCCCGGGGGCCGTCGGGGATATTAATCGCGTCAATCCCATGCTCTTTACAATAGAGGGCCTTTTGGAGGATAACATCAAGGTTTGCACCTCGCGGCGGGGTAATTTCAACCGAGGTCACCTTTTCACCGGTGGCAAGCTTTCGGCCAAAAGACGATTTCTCGGCAAGGGTCATTTCGGGTTGGCCTTTGGGGCTGGCGGCTTCACGGGTGGTGAGATGAACGACTGGCCGCTGTGTGACCAGGGCCCTATCCAAGGCCCTGACAGCCTTTACGAGTTCCTGTATGTGCCTGGGCGTTGTGCCACAGCAACCGCCAATGATCTTCACCCCTTTTTCAAAGAACCGTTTGCCATATTCCGCCATATACTCTGGCGTGCTCATGTAGATCATACGCCCTTCCACTTCACGGGGCAAACCGGCATTGGGCTGTATGGAAATGGGTTTATCGGTGACTTTCTGGATCAATTCAAGACTGTTGAGCATGTCGGATGGGCCAATAGCACAGTTGAGACCGATGACCGAGACCGCCGGGTGGTTGGCAATGGGTCGGATCGCGTCATCAATACGTTGGCCATAGATCGTTTCCTGGTGTTCATTGGTGGTTATCTGTGCGACAATGGGAAGGCTGGTGACGCTTTGGGCCGCGTCGAGTGCCACCAGGAGTTCATCGGGATTTGTAAACGTTTCCAGGATCAAAAAATCAATACCGTGGAGCGATTTTATTTGCCGTGCGAAAATCTGCTGCGCCACTTGCGGCTCAAGGCTCCCAAAAGGACGTAACTGACCCCCTAATGGCCCTACCGACCCGGCAATCATCACCCCGCTTTGGGCCACGGCACGCTGTGCGATTTCTACCGCCGCCTGGTTCACCTGTTCAACCTTATCACCCAGGCCGAACTTTCCTAATTTAAGCTCGTTGGCCCCGAAGGAATTGGTCTCAATAAAATCAGCGCTCGCCTCAATGTAGGATAAGTGTATTTTCTCTACAAGCGATGGGTTTGTAAGGTTAAGCTCGTCGAAACAGGTGTTTAAAAAGATCCCATTCTGATAGAGCATCGTCCCCATGGCGCCATCACCAATAATAACCTGACGGCCAAGCATTTCTAAAAATTGTCTACTCATTACTACCTTTGACTCCCAGGCCAAACGTTGATTTGCATCGTTCAAATCAGCCTTTAAGATGGGGAAACGGGCTTCAGAAATATTTATGATGCCAGCGTCATTTATTGTTTTTTTAATAAGAAATTATGCGGCTTATGCCTTTTCAAAAAGTATAGACGTCATCATAGATAAATAGCAAGATAAAAGTGGCCGGCATATGTTTGAAACAATTTTTTTTCAGATGCTTGATTTTTCTGGCAATATTGCTTAAAATTTGCATTCGGAAAGTAAATATTAGGTAACCTGTAACCCGGTATGCAAGCGCAGCGAGAATTAAAATGTCATCAGAGAAGCATGAAACCCCAAAAAAAAGTCGTTTTTCATTATTAAAATCGCCTTTTGATGCGATAAAAAATATTTCTCAAAAAAAACATGACGATGATGAGAGAGAAAATATCGCCAAATGGCTTCGTTTGCACCTGACCGACCAGGTGGGTTCGCGTACGTTTGCCAAGTTGCTGGATTATTTCGGTGATATTGACAGCATAATCCATGCCTCGCCCTACCAGCTTTCACAGGTACAAGGCATTTCTCTCAAAAAGGGGACGAAGATCGCTGCCGGCCGGGATGATATTGATGTCGATGAGGAACTTGCCCTGGCGGATAAGCTGGGCGTAGAGATCATTACGATTGAATCGGAGGCTTACCCCCCCCACCTCAAAGCTATAAATGACCCGCCACACGTACTTTACGTCAAAGGTAGCCTTACCCGTTCGGATAAAATAGCGATAGCGGTTGTTGGCTCGCGGGGGTGTAGTCAGTACGGACAGGAGCAGGCGGCACACCTGAGCCATCTTCTGGCGGCTGCAGGGTTTACGATTATTTCAGGATTGGCCCGCGGGATTGATTCAGCCGCTCATCGGGGCGCTATTGCCGCCAAGGGACGGACCATAGCGGTTCAGGGCTGCGGGTTAGCGAATATATACCCCCC
The DNA here is from genome assembly GCA_021736565.1 of Phycisphaerae bacterium. GTDB lineage: Bacteria > Planctomycetota > Phycisphaerae > Sedimentisphaerales > SM23-30 > JAIPFO01. The sequence continues at coordinate 4,080 of JAIPFO010000111.1, forward strand.
TGAGAATAAAGAACTTGCAACATTAATTACCCGGCATGGTGCGGTCGTCAGTGAGCTACCTCTACGCGCTGAACCGATCGCCAGAAACTTTCCGAAACGCAACCGCATCATTGCGGGAATGTCGCTGGCTACCCTGGTGGTGGAGGCTCGTATGCGATCAGGGGCTCAGATTACCGCTCGGTTGGCAATGGAATACAACCGGGATGTTATGGCGATACCTGGGAGAATTGATGCTCCGGGATCCGCTTTGCCGCATCAGCTTATTAAGGATGGGGCTGTTTTGGTAGAATCGATACAGGATATTATTGATAACATTGGGAAGGTAGGCGAAATTCTCAAAGACCATACCGCCGAAACCTCTAAAAACGCTGAAGAACAGGTCGAGCCGACACTTTTTGACATAAAGCAACTGAATTTAACCGAACCGGAAGCTAAAATCGTCGATTTTCTCGATCGTGAATCGGTGCACATCGACCAGATCATCACCGGAACCCAACTTCCAGCCGGCCCAATCAATGCCGCGGTGACTTCGCTCCAACTGAAAGGCGTGATCAAGCAGCTTCCAGGGAATTATTACCAGAAGCGTCAGTGATCGAATAAAAGAATTATCAGACTTTATCGCCATGATCATTTACGAACGCCGTGTTGAATTCCAACCCGACCTTTACCTGGGTTGAACGAACAGAGTCGCTTCGATCAATCCGAACGATCCTGGCGGTTTTAATGCGTGCAAACTGGCCCTTGGATTTTGCCATGGCTTGAGATCGTGGGAAATTCACCTCGACCTCCTGGCCTTTCCGGAGAGGAACCATCATCGGCAAGGTCACTAACGCCCCGGAACGGGAAACATTTAAGCCCTTACCATTAAAGAACTTAGATAGTTTGGGGTGCCAAACACTTATCGGCCAGTTCACCTGGGTCCGCCTTGAACTTCGCTGTTCATTTTCATGAGTCACGGCTTTATCTGTCTTCATTGTTTTTATAATCATCCAAATTCTCCAACGACCTGACAAGATCGTCTGTTATACACCCATTAACGACGCCAACGTCCTATCCCGATCAATCGGGATTTGACGCCCATTTTACAGCTCTTAAAAGGGGTTTAAAGGCTGGAAAATGGCTTTTGACACATGAGTCATGACTAACAGATATTCAAATAGAAAAATAATTCAGGTCTATAGATTTATACATCGGCACATGCCCCGGACATATTAATTGAATTGTATAGGAATTTGTAATTTTAAGCAGAATATCGGATCGGGCCTGAACATTCAGGGGCATCGCTGCTTATTGCAACTTGATCCGCGATTTTAGCCGGTTCCAAAAGAAGAACTAAGTAGAACATTTGCTTCAAAAATCTTGAGTTTTCGAGATAGATTTGATAGTCTGTTAAAAAAGAGGCTCAGCGGGATAGCCGGGGCTGAAATATACAATGTTATATGGGAAATATCAAGTTAGACGCCAGCGTCATAAGTCTTTTTGGAGCCTGTTTCCCGCATCTTAAAGGGTGATATGAAAAACGAAAAACGACTTATGACGTGAGGATCATGTTATGGATATCAATAATTATAAAGCGATGGTCGTCACGGAAGATAATGGCAAATTCATTCGGAAGATAACCGACAGGTCAACAAGCTCTCTTGGCAAAGGCCCTACTCTGGTCCACGTGAAATATTCATCACTCAATTACAAAGACGCACTTAGCGTTACGGGGAATAAAGGAGTAACACGAAGGTATCCACATACGCCGGGAATCGATGCCGCGGGCATTATCGTTGATTCAGCTGATTCAGCGTTCAACAAAGGTGACCAGGTCATCGTAAGCGGGTATGACCTTGGTATGAATACCTCAGGTGGATTTTCCCAATACATAAAAGTTCCTTCAGAGTGGATCATCAAGCTACCTGAAAACTTAACGCTCAAGGAAAGTATGATTTACGGTACTGCTGGATTCACAGCAGCCCAATCACTGTACAAATTAGAATCGGAAGGCCTCAAACCGCCTTGCGATGATATTCTCGTCACGGGAGCTACAGGCGGAGTGGGCTCAATGGCAGTTGCACTGTTGGCCAAGGCGGGTTACCGTCCTGTTGCCTCAACGGGGAAACGCGAAAAACATAATTACTTAAGACAATTGGGTGCTGTTGAGGTCCTCGACAGACACCAAATTGACGATACTTCCGAAAGGGCGATTTTGAAACAAACCTGGGCAGGCGTAATAGACACGGTTGGCGGCAATACACTGGCCACCGCCATCAAGTCCGCGAAATATGGTGCTTCTGTTACGACTTGCGGTATGGTTCAGTCACCTGCATTAAACACGACCATTTTTCCTTTCATACTGCGTGGTGTTAATTTACTAGGCATTGATTCAGCGATGTGTCCAAAAGAAATAAGAAACATTCTCTGGCAGAAAATTGCCAACGAATGGAAAATACCAACGCTTGATTTGATTTGCATTGAATGCTCACTGGAAGAGTTAGATGAAAAGATCGATCTGATGCTTGCTGGGAAGATCACCGGCAGGGTAGTTGTGAATCTGGATAAATAGCTCGATCAGGACAAGAGGGTCACGGGATCGAAATGTGGACCTTTAGCCTGCGTCAACTAATGTGTCTGTCAGGTCAAGTAGTGGCTAGTACAGGCCCGTCAGTGACCATCCCGTCGGGCGTCTACTTCGATTCACAGTTTCCCGCCACACATGACGCCACCTTCATATTAACGGGCCGATTCAGTCTGTTCCCAATTACTGGCGAATAGTATGAGCTGATTGAAATTCAAGAGTCCCATTTTCTCTTTAATACGAGCGCAATAAGTTTCTACGGTCTTGATACTAAGGTGTAAACCTGAAGCAACCTGTTTTGTTGTCAGTCCCTTTCCCAGTAATTTTAATACCTCTAATTCGCGATCCGTTAAACTCTCAACTAACATCGCATGGTGGTTACTAGAGTCGACTTTCCTCAGTCGCAGGAGTTTGGTCGCCATTTTATCGCTAAGATATATTTTCCCGTCAAGCACAGTATCAATGGCCTTATATATTTCAGGGGCCCCCACATTTTTCATAATGTACCCATCTGCCCCCGCCTGTAAAGCACGTTCAGCATATAAGGATTCATCATGCATTGACAGTACGAGAATACTTATGTTCTCGATACTTTTTTGTGACCGGATGTACTTGACTAATTCGATCCCATCGGGACCATTGAGAAAGATATCCACAATGATCAAGTCCGGCCTTGATTCTCTCATTGCCAGTACCGCATGACTGAAACTATCGACCATGCCGACAATATTAAAGGTATTTCCATTTTTTTGAAGAATGACTTTAGAAAGCCCCTCTCTCACGATTGGATGGTCGTCAACTATCAAGACATTGATCATGACTTCAACTCCCTGTCTCTATTATTAGCTGGAATTCTTCATCTCTTCGGTTCTATGCGGAACTGAACACTCAACAGTCACCCCTTTTTTTCCACTCGTGTTACGGATAACTAAGTCGCCTTTTAGTACCCTGGCCCTGTACTTCATGATATGAAGCCCCATGCCATTATGGTCTGTTTGATCCGGACAAAATCCGACACCGTCATCCTGGACACTTAGGGTCAGCACGTTATCATGATCCACCAGTTTGACGAAAATATTCCTGGATTTTCCATGCTTTATGGCGTTATGAATTGATTCTTGGATTATCCGGTAAAGGTGCATGGACAAGACAGCGTCATTTATCCCTGCTTTATCAGGCCATTCGATACGGAACTTAATCCCGAAGGTTTTTTTGATGTTTAATAAGTATTTTTCTACGACATCAAACAAACTCCCATTTGACAACTCGATAGGATGTAACTCTTTAGACAGGTCTCTTGCTTGTACGATGGTCTTTGACGCCAAATCAGAGATTAAATTAATGGAGTCCGAATGATCCAAGCCGCAATTTTTCAACTTTTCTTTATAGGCCTCGGCAAGTAACCGGATCCCTGTCAAATTCTGGCCAATGGTGTCATGGAGTGTCTGGCCGATCAGCTTCTGTGTCCTGTCGCTGATTTCTACAATTTCACGCTCTACGATAACTTCCTTGGCCAGTATGAGTTTATTATTGAGTCTGAATATATATATCAGTCCTGAAAATATGATAATCCCAAACCCAAAAATTGAAATAATCCAGCTTTTGTATTGAGAAATAATTCTGGCCACTGTAATTCGACCATAATCTTCATAGGGGCTCACCTTTAACACTTTAAGGCAATCACGAAGATCCTGGTAATTATGTGGTATCGTCCAGCCTGCGCATTGTGCTGATTTTGCCGCCACGTCTTGATCTTTCATCATGATCAGTGAACTCATCACGGTTTCAGCTAAAGCAGCGTCGGTATGATTAAGCATGGCGAAAGCACGTTCAGGATACGCATTTGTTGAGTGAATGAACGGGAGACTGGCGTGATCTTTTTCCTCTTTGTGAAACACATGAAATTCATCGGGTTGGACCGCTCCGCTGGAAATCATTTTCTCAAAAACATCACTTCGAATGATCCCCACATCAAACGAACCGTTCCTTACGGAGGCAATTACCTGTTCATTCGTCGCGGCAAATCTGGTTGTTCTAAAATCTTCATACGTCTTAAACCCATACCGTAGCAATTCCCGACTTACAGAATACCATACCGTACAGGTTCGACCATGTATCCCAATTAGTTTTTACCCTTTAAATCTTCGAGATTGCGTATTTGATCATTCCTGGCATTCCAGAATAGTACGCCGGAAAACATATCATAAACTCCGGATTGATATTTTGTTTTCATTGTAGCAATGCGTGCCACCCCATAAAGGACTTCCATTCTAATATATTCAGAGGGGCAGGATATGACAAATTCAACTTTCGGTTCAGTAATAACATGTTTAACATCACTATCGCTGAACGGATATATTATGAAGTGATAACCCGGTATATGATCTGATAAATACTCCGCTGTATCAGACCATCGCAGAATACTTTCACCATAGCCATGGTTACTGAATACACCGATTCTAACCAGGCTTGAGGCGGCTTGGCCAGGGCAACTTGCCTGTCCTGTCGCAAAAAACAAGAGAAATACGATACGCCAATGATAACAAGAACGTACCCGAGACCAAACGTATCTCAAAAATAACATGGTTTGTGCCTTTTACTTTCAAAATATCTAATCAGTGAACGCTTTCACTTTTCAGTGGCCTGATGCCATGTGCAACAGGGCTTTTCATACTATTTAAACAAGAGACACTTTCGGATATTTCTTGCGAAAGTCAGTCAAATAATCAGGATGGCATTTTAACAGCCCTACCGGCATCGCGATAGGTCGATCGCAATAAAAAAGTACGAAAGGACTTTTATTAAATTAGATGTATCATTATTTCAAAGCCGGTCCCGCCCTAAGCCTCACCGGGTTGCATTATCCTCTGGCGGTCACCTTCTACCTTTGCCCTTATGCTATGAACGTAGCATATTCAATTACCGAAACACGAGACCTTAAATTGTATTCTAGGCATCATTTGCCCTATTTGCAATAATAAAATAACCGTTCATTGAATTGTATTGAAATTTGGATTTTTGGGTCAGATACGATATACGGATAATTTAACAACTAAACTTCCCCCCATTGTCTAGACAATAATCCGGGAGTTCTTAAGTGGATCTGTTTCTGTTGCTGCTGCCATGGAAGGAGCCCGGAGGGCGACTGGA
>JAIPFO010000112.1 GCA_021736565.1 Phycisphaerae bacterium
ATGAGATTGCGATAATTAACGTTGAAAATTCAAACGATCTGGCTGAATGGTTGACGGTGAACGGTTATTCGAAATGGTCAGAAGAAGAAGCTAATACGGCATCAAACTATATTAAATCAGGGTGGCATTTTGTAACAGTAAAGTTCCATAAAGACAAAGACGGAAGCTCTAAGGTGGGGCCAGTTGCTATCACTTTTGATAGTAAACAGCCGGTTTATCCTACATGTTTTTTGACCAATGAAGGTAAGGATATTTATTTGGAACTCTTTGTCGTCACTGATACGAATCAATCAGCAAACGCTTTAGGTCGGGGATTGCATGAGGGGTGCTGGAGATTCAGATATTTAGAAAACATGAAATTTAAAGATGATGAATATAGCTGCAAAAAAGCGTTTGGCAACACTACTCAATTGTCACTTATTGGACACCCAGATAGTTTCAATGTTATGTGGGATGGGTGTGTAGTGACAAAACTGTGCGGTAATGTTGGCCGTAAGGATTTGCATAGCAACATATTTTTTGATTATTCGAGTAAAGAGAACCACACGAAATACTACAGCTCTCGCGGAGCTTTTGTGCACAGCCTGATAATAGGTGTTTTTTCCTGGTCAGCCTTACTTGTAATTGCAACAATATTTTACCAAAAATGGATACAATTCGCAGGGCGATATGCAATCAAAAAGATATTAGGGATAATTATTCTGGCTAGTGCTCTTGTTTTTGCGGGAACCTTTGTCTACCTACCAAACGTAAAAACACAATCAACATCTTTTCATGTTCGCGCATCTTGCTTAGTGGGGAATGTCGAAGAAATAATATCTCCAGAGATGGAAATTGATGAAGTTCGGAGCATATTGGAGAAGAGAATTGAACAATGGAGAAAGGGCGAGAGTTACGATGCCTGTTTAAAGAAGATCAGGGAATTTGATTCGCCAGGGAATTATATTATATTTGAGGATGAACGCGGGGTTGTGGTTCGCGTGTTTTACAGTGGTTGCCGATGGAAAGATATTGTGACTGGGGAGCTTGAAGATGACGCTAAAACATTTTAAGATATTGCTTATTATTTGCCTTCTGTGGTCTTGTCAGGATATTTGTTCTGCTACCATGGTGTGTGGGGGTGACGGCACGGCGGAGATCACTGGGCAGCGGGCGATTGTTGTTCATCGGGATGGGGTGGAGACACTGATTATTGAATCGGTTTTGGAGGGGGATAGCGGGGAATATGGACTGATTATTCCGGTGCCTGCGGTGCCGAAAAAGGTTGAGGTGGGATATGGTGGGTTGATCGAGACGGTTAGCATGGCGATTCAACCAAAGATAATTCATTCTTTTTCACGTGATGAATGTTTGGGAATAAAGCTAGATTCTGATTTTGGCGAATTTGTCTTTTATTTTCAATAATAGCCATTATCATCTTTATATCTGTAGCAAACAATAGAAAGTGAACTAAATGAGAAATGTCAGATAAATCAAACTACAGGAGTACTCCAAAATGATCTCGGAAAAACTACAGGAAATCATGAAAAAAGATGGTGTTGTTGCAATCGCGACCCTGGGAGAGGATGGGCTGCATATGGTCAACACCTGGAACAGCTATATCAGAGTATCAAGCGATGGACGTTTGTTTATTCCCGCAGGGTATATGCACAAAACGGAGGTCAATATCGCCTACAATCCCAACGTGCTGATCACATTGGGAAGCAGTAAGGTTGAGGGCTTGCATGGGGTCGGGGCCGGTTTCCTGATCAAGGGAAAGGCCGCGTTCATCACATCCGGGCCTGATTTTGATATCATGAAGGCAACGTTCAGTTGGCTACGCGCCATCTTGGCCGTTACAATCGAATCTGCGACTCAAACATGGTGAGGGCCATTGGGTTGTTTTGTTGCGCCGGGTGTCCGCGAGATAAATTAAGGAATTAAGGTGTAAAGGTACTTTTACTTCTTGATGTCGTGGTTTTTGTGATATAAACGGCGATCATCTCTAAGGGAACACTGAAACGAACGGTGTTGCACATTATATTAAACACTTCATGAGTGGCCTTAGTTCGCGTATCGCGGCCACCCATGAAGTGTTTCGGGTTAATTTTCAGGGGCCACTGGTGATTTCAAGAGATATCCGGCCCAACGTGAAACACCCCGGCCACCAACCCACACAGCGTCAGAAAAACAGCATAAGGCCGATGCGTCACGATCTTACTGGCAATCGCACCCCCCAGGCCAAGAACAACAAACCAATATAATATCCAACAGCATGTCCAATAGGCGGCATAATCGTATTCTCCTTCGATATCCATTCGGATACACTTTGTTCAAATTCCGGTCTTACCAGGCAACCTGATAGAGATGCCAGCGTCATAAATATTCTGAAGCGTTGATCCTGGCGTCTAATGGACGTTTTTGCGCGTCAATATTGACTTTTGACGCAACCATCAATATCGCTAAACCCCACAGAAAATCCAGAAAAAAGGGTGGTTTTAAACAGAAGAATCCATCTTTTGGGTGTGACAACCATTTTTAACTTGACATCAGACCGCTCAGGGAGTAAAGTATGGGGCTAGCCTTGAATAGGTTTTTCCAATTCTGCTAAACCAGTGGACCGAACGCTGGCTTATCTATTGCGCAAGATCACTAACGTTTCGTTGTGCCTGTCGCGTACCGAAGGGATAGATCAAAAAGTATTGGCCAGTGACCGATATATGTCCGCGCATAAAAAATGTACTCCGATTTTGAAGTACCGTAACGCTATAAAGAAAGAAAAATGACCTTGAAGATTGATATGTTGCGTTGTAAAAATGATGTCCTCTCAGGACTCACCGTCGCCCTGGCACTCGTCCCGGAAGCCATTGCCTTTGCTTTCGTATGCCATGTTTCACCGCTGATCGGGCTTTATGCCGCGTTTATCATGGGGCTGGTCACCGCCCTGCTCGGCGGACGCCCCGGCATGATCTCCGGAGCCACCGGGGCCATCGCCGTGGTACTGGCGGGGCTGGTCGTCAGCCATGGTGTGGAGTATCTCTTTGCCACGGTCCTGCTGATGGGCGCGATACAGATACTGGCCGGATTGCTGCGGCTTGGAAAATTTGTCCGTTTCATCCCCCACCCGGTCATGCTGGGGTTTGTCAACGGCCTGGCCATCGTGATATTCCTGGCCCAACTCGGGCAGTTCAAGAATGGCACCGGCGAAAACGCCACCTGGATGACGGGCATAGACCTTTACAGCATGCTGGGCCTGGTAGGCCTTACCATGGCCATTTGCTATCTCCTGCCCAGGCTCACCAAAGCCATCCCCGCATCTCTCGTCGCCATCTTTGCGGTCACCGGCGTCGCCCTGCTATTGCCCCTACTGGGCCTGCATCATTCACGAACCGTGCTGGACTTCGTCCAGATGCTTGACCCGACGGTTGAAACCCTCAAAGGCGGCCTTCCCACTTTCCATAAAATAAACGTCCCCTGGACACTTGAAACACTAAAAGTCATCTTCCCCTATTCCATACTGGCCGCCTCGGTGGGCCTCATCGAATCGCTACTGACCCTCACCCTGATCGATGAACTCACCGAATCCCGCGGTAAGGGCAACCAGGAATGTATCGGCCAGGGGCTCGGCAATGTGCTCTGCGGCATGTTTGGCAGCATGGGCGGCTGCGCCATGATCGGCCAGAGTATGATCAACATCAAATCGGGTGGACGCGGAAGACTCTCAGGCGCAACCGCCGCGCTAACCCTGCTGGCACTGGTCATGGTCGGTTCAAGCTTTATCCAAATCATCCCCATCGCCGCATTGGTCGGGGTCATGTTTATCGTGGTGATCAGTACCTTTGAATGGTCCAGCATTCGGCAAATGAAAAAGATCCCCCGTTCCGATGCCTTTATTATCATGCTGGTCTCGGCGGTCACCGTTTTTGAAGACCTGGCCGTCGCGGTACTGGTGGGTGTCATTGTCTCGGCGTTAGTCTTTGCCTGGAAGAAGGGCAGCCAGATCGAAATCCATTCTGAAATCGACCAGAAGGGTTCAAAAGTGTACCGGCTCCGCGGCCAGGTGTTCTTTGGCTCGGTGCGAAATTTCACGGAATTATTCAAGCCCGCCGAAGACCCCAACGATGTCATTATCGATTTTCATTATGCCCGCGTACACGACCATTCAGGGATCGAAGCGATCAATATGCTGGCATCACGCTATACCCGACTGGGAAAAAAACTGCACCTGGTGGATTTGAGTCCCGAGTGCTGCCAGCTCCTGGATAACGCCGGTAATATGGTAGATATCAAAGTTTATGACGATTTGCAACACTGGCATATCGCCACAGATCAGCTGGCGTAAGGGCCCTGCCCAGCCGCACGGCCACCGGAAACCAAAAACGCCCACAATAACATTATCCACTAGTCATAGAATGAAAATGAGCATTCTGATGAACTCAGAATGCTCATTGTTTATATTATATTACAAGTGTTCGCCGGGCAAGTATCTATCGGAGGTGGTAAGGGTTCACGCAATTTTTATTATTTGTGAATGAATACAAAAATGGTATGGCATTTTGCTATAGTCGTGCTATTTGTGAAATGCGGTACTAGCCCCCTATTTCAGCATCAACAATCTTGTAAATATCATCATTTCGTCTTAGAAGCGTCTCGCTGATGAAGGTTACGTTCCCTTTATTGACCGATGAGACACTCCCCTTCTCATCATCTCGCAACTCCTTGACGACCATTTCCACCACCCCGGTGGTCGCCCCATGGGCCTGGATCACATCCCCCACCGCCAGCGGGTTTGACACCCGGACATACACCGCTTTTGGCCCTTTGTAATAGTTTAAAACCTTGCCTACAAACAGCTTGCGTTTGGTCGCCTGGCCGCCGTAGGTGTCGGACCAATCTTCCCCCATCGGGCGGCCAAACAAAAAACCTGTCGAAAAGCCACGGTTATAAACCTTTTCCACATCGGCCGTTAGCGTTTCGACCAGTGCCGGGGTGAACCGACCTTCGAGAACGGCGTCAATCGCACGCCGATACGCCCCGACAACCGCCCTGACATACTCCGGCGGCCGTGAGCGGCCCTCGATCTTAAACGAATCAATCCCGCTTTCCATTAACTTATCGACCACCGGTAAAGTACATAAATCCTTTGGCGACAAGACATAACCATTACCGATGTCCAATGCCTTACCGGTATCTTTATCGGTAATATGGTAATCATATCGACACGGCTGGAGGCAGTCCCCCCGGTTGGCCGACCGGCCGTACAAATATTGCGACATAAAGCACCGCCCGGAAACGGAGACGCACATTGCACCGTGCACGAAGGCCTCGATCTCCAACCCTGTATCCCGCTTGATCTGCTTGATCTGATCCAGCGAGAGTTCCCTGGCCGGGACGATCCGCTCAGCCCCGATATTCTTGTAGAACATCGCCGCTTCGGTATTTGCGATACTCGCCTGGGTCGATATATGTATCGGGATTCCCAACGCCTTACACCTCTGGACCACCGCGAAATCCCAGCAGATCACCGCGTCAACCCCACAAGCCTTCACCTGCCCCAACAGATCGGAGAGTTCCCCCATCTCCTGGTCAAAAACGATGGCATTTACGACCACGTAAACCTTTACGCCACGTTCGTGCCCCCGCGCAACAATACGGCCCAGCTCCCCCACTTCAATACCCCGTGAGTTGATCCGCATGTTCAGCTGCCCCAGGCCAAAATAAACCGCATCCGCCCCGGCATCACAGGCCGCACTAAACGAGACTTCATTTCGAACAGGGGCAAGCAACTCTACCATATCATATATTCCAAATTTAAAAATTTACTCATGTAAGATGCCAGCGTCAACGGTGACTCTTTTTCATATCTTCTTGTTGGCCATGACAATATCTTTTATTCATTGTCCAGGGGAATGGCGGACGCCTTATTTTTCTGCGTCATGCCGGGTTCTGGCTACGCCTTTATCCCTAACCTCTTGACCACAATTTCCCTCAAACGAGGCTTACAATCTTGCTTCATTATTTCACTGCTCAACATCGCTTTGAAGTCATCGATCTTTCCATGATTTTCAGCTATATTTTCAACCTGCCTGCAGGCGGCGATAATATCAGTCGCGGTTATCGGATCGTAAAATTCCATTGTCATGAATTTCACGATAGCCTGCACGCCGACCACAAGGGCAAAAGGAAAATCCTTATCAGCAAAGTCCCGGCAGGCCCTCAGAAGGGTATTAGGATCAGCACTATCAGACCTCGCACATTGCGCAGCAATATCTAAAAAACCAGCATTCTTGGCAGAGGCAAACCACTTCCCTTTAACGTCTGTTTTTTCGATACAATCCAGCAATATTTTCTTCTTGTCCAGCATTGGATATTTCTTACAAATAGCTCGATAGATATTGAGATAGGTACCATAGGTGGGGATATTCAAACCATACTTCTCATAGGCTTCTTCCGTTTTACCTCGATCCATCAGGAGCGATTCGCAAAAACGGTCTATCTCATCCTTGTCATTTCCTGTCTTATCTTGCGATAACATCTGTTCGGCATAGCCCAGGGCGTCATCATATTTTTCCTGCCTGACCAACGCCATCGCCCAGAACTTATTATATGACCAGAAAGATTTATTTTGCAATTGGAGCAGGTCAGAGAGTTCATCATATCGCCCGGTGAACAGCAGGCAGGACAGGCACATATCGGTGCCCACAGAATAGGAAAATTTTATACTGGTAAATACTTCTTTCACATCAGGGATAAGCTTATCTGCCCACAGGTGAGCCAGCCCGGGATAAACACAGAGTTCTCCCCATTGATCTCTAAGCCCGTCAAATGTCCCCCAACCATCTTCCAGTATGGCTTTATAGAGCAGATCTAACCATTTTCCCCGGGTATTCATATCCCAGTCGGCCTGGATAAGAACAGGGATGAGCGTATCAATGGTCTTGCTCGTGGCGGCCCCTAACGCCCCAGAGGAACCGTCAATACGCATGGAGGCAGGATAAAGACGAACGAATAGCTCGACCGTTCCCTCGCCGGCAAGGGCGGTGTCGGTCCGGGCGACTTTCTTAATTTCAGAAACGGCTTCTTTCATCCGTTTAGCCGCTTTGGCCGAGCCGTTCCAGGCATATGCCTCTCTGCGGAAGCACGCTTTGAAGGCCCATTTATGTTTAGCCATGATCAATACTCATCCTTTCGTCATTCTTTCTCTGGTGCAGGATATTGTCCTGGCGATTTACCCTCTCGTTCGATGATCCTGGGATATTCGCCCTCGTCGGCCTGGCCCCCTGTTTTTTCTACTTTGATCTCATGCCACCATTCATCCCCAAAATCAAATAAATAATAAAAGACATTTCCCTTCTTAAGGCCAAGCGATGCCAGGGTCGTGGCTGCGGCATTATGCATATTAATGTCAAACACATCCTGATCTTCAAAAAGGTACGGGTGAGTATATTTTACCGAAGAACGGTAGAGGCGTCGAGGATTTTTTACTTTTCTTCGGGTTGGCGAAAAAATAAAAGCATACATGTGATCTTCATATCGTTCAAATGCTTGAAAAATAATATGGTGCAGATCGTTGATGGTCTGCCCGTCCCGGATGGCTATTTTCCGCCATATCTCACTTGAGGCCTCCAGTGACACTTTCAGGATATATTCGGCACCGGTATTGCTTGAATAGTTTGAATAACTGTCGATCTCGCTAAAATGATCATCATAGACATTCTCTAAATATTCACCAATACTGTCTATGCTTTCAAATTCGAGGTCATCTTCCACATAATCATTGTGTATTTTAGCCGCCTGGTCCACTAATTCTTCAAGCGTCTCTCCGTCAAGATCTATTTCGTAATTATCCCCTTTTTTAATGGCACCCGAGATAAGTTGAAATAATTCTTGATTTTCAAACGACGATTCATACTTCAGGAGTAAATCCCGCTGAGAAGCAGAAAGGGTGATTGTCACTTTATCTTCCATCTGATTAGTCCTTTTCATTCATGATAGACGCCAACGTCATAAGTATTTTTGATGCCTATTTTTCGCATCTTAAAGCCTGATTTTCAATACTAAAATCGACTTTTGACGCGAGAGTCATGATATGTTATGAGTTTCTATTGATCCAATAGACCATTATCACGATCTGGATTATCACGATTATTACAAAAACGGCTAAGAACTTCCACTTTCTAATTTTATGCCGAAATAATAACTGCCCTGCTAATGCACAGGGGCTGCCGCCGATCAGTGCCAGCAGGTGCAGGACGATTTCAGGGATTCGTGTGCCATTATTCCCGGCCTTGTATTTATCATAGCCATAAAACAGCAGGGTGATCAGATTGATACTGAGGAGCCAGGCATAGCGTATTCTCACCTTTGCGAAATAGAATAACAGGAATGCCAGGATAACGATCAGGATGATAGCAGAGAGGATGAAGTATTTTTTGACGCTCATGTTCCGCCCCTTACGGGATGACCTTAAAGGCGAAAAACGACTCTTGACGCGGGAATCTTTTTTAGGCTCGTAAGCAGGCATTGTATGATTTTTCCCTGAATTCCTCAATTCTGACGCCCGTTCCCTGCATTTTAAAGGCTGACTGGAACGATGCCGAACAACGTTTGACGTCACCATCCATTTTACTCTTTTGGGGTATATAAAAGAAATCAACGACAATCCAGCGTAAAATCGATCACGTAGGATAAAACGCTAAAAATGACACAACCCTTAAAAATGAACTGCCGAAGGTGGGAATCGAACCCACACTCTGTTGCCAGAACGGGATTTTGAATCCCGCGCGTCTGCCAATTCCGCCACTTCGGCTGGTGCAAGAGGGGTAGTATAATAATTCAAACCGTGCAGGTCAACACCCTTTGCCAGATTTTTAAGAAAATATCGGAGAACGGTCCCCTTCTCGCGGTGCCAAAAAATGACTTATGTCTTTATATTTCAATAAGTTAGCGACGAATTTTCAACATCAGGCCCGGGGCTAATTTGCCTGGGTTTTGGAGTTGCTTTCGATTGGCATTCAGGATTTTTTTGTATTGGTTGCCATCGCCGGTGATCTTTTGGGCAATGGAATAAAGGGTATCGCCTTTATTGGTGATGTAATAGTCTGGCAGGTGTGTTGGCGGCGTTGCTTTTTGTCGGTTTTTTGGGGTGGGGGCAATGGGGAGATAAATTAATTGATCGACCTTCACCTGGTTATCCGCAGGGAGGTCGGCCTGATTTTCCTGAACGATCACCCGCCAGTATTTTACGTCGCCGTAATAGGTCTCGGCGATTCTGTAGAGAGAATCCCCCTGGGTGACCCGATGGGCCATTTGCCCCCAATGCGCCTGGGCGATGGGGTTCGGGGCGTGGATATTGCGGGTCAGTTCGCTGAGTTTGAGGACACCGGGGTAGGAAATATGCCACTGATACGGCGTGGGAATTACCATCCCGATCGGCCGGGATATCACATCGGATAAGCTCAGCTGGGGCGGCAAGCCGGGTGATATTCGCCCGTAAGAATACACCGCCGCGTGGCGGGAGTAGCCGTTCAGGGCAAAAAGAAAGCCAGAGACGATCAGGAGTGTATTAGTCAGTTTCATGGGCATGGTTGGGATGGGATATTTCCGTTTGATTCTGGTCTGCAGCGGAAAGGTCCGTGTGATGAAACACTTTAACCCACAGCCAGTTCAACAGGCCACTGCTGACATAGAGCACACTGACGACCACCAGGGTTACCTGCAGCATGATAAAGAGCAAAAAGGTAATGACCACGATGATCACGACATTAACAAACGGCTTACGTCCTTTTAAATA
>JAIPFO010000113.1 GCA_021736565.1 Phycisphaerae bacterium
CCCTTGATTTGTATAATACGCTTAAAAAGTAGGATAGGCTTGGCCAATGTCGTCTCTAACAATTGAATATAAGTAACCAAAGTGTAGAGGCGTAACAAAAAACGTCTCTACACTTTTTTATTATATCAGGATAAGTATGACCTATGCTGTTTAACATGATTCAAAGAGCCGTCACATGACCACACAGTGGTCAAATAAAATAACCGCAGGTGAGCGAAGCAAACCCGATGGCACCCAATACAAAAAATAATACTCCCTCGTCTCACACAGCAGGCACCAGCCCGCCGTGTGGGATAAAGGAAGAAGTTGATAACGATTTTAAATGTTAACCATCGAACAAAGGCAGGATGTAATGTTTATAAAAATACTAAATATTATTTCTCTGGTAGCATTAGTAACCATAGGAATTCTCAAGCCGAGTTTTGGAGTGGCCCTAATTTGGATTTTTGGAATACTTTTAGCATTGTTTATGGGAATACATATTTATTCATATGGTGGTATTTATCTGGATGGAATTAAGCTTAAAAGAATCTTGAAGAAAAAGTCACGTCTAATGATGTTAGACCAGGCGAAACAGGAAATGTCGCAAGGTCACGGATCGATCATCATAGAATTACCAACTCTTGGATGGAATGTCGTAAGGTTATGGTGGTCCCCCGACGATACAGTTCTCCAAAGTGATATAGAACCGTCTAATGATGACCTGGTAACTGATGTCGATTGCAAGAACTACGACAACTACATTTCCGAGGAATCAGGGATAGCAAAACTGGTTGATGTTTTTATAATATTACAGAGGCACAAGGAATATCTTATAAGAAATTTTGGGCATTGCAATTGCTTTTATATTTTTTCGGCGGGTGTTGCTTTAAAAAGAATGAACGTTAAATCACTTGAGGAAGAAGGAAGGTCTGGGGAATGTTAACCATAAAATATAAAATAATATTCATCATTATTAATGCATTTATCCTCCTATCGACACTATCCACCGACACCCTCGCCGACGGAAAACATTTCCCTGATAAAGCCTATCGGACCTCACCGACTATCCACAGCCAGCGGGCTATACTGAAATATAAGGATGGGCAGGAAACACTCGTTATCGAATCCTCTTTCAATGGGGAAGGTGAAGACTTTGGCTGGGTGATTCCTTTACCAGCCATCCCCAGCGAATTCAAAGAAGCTTCCCGAGGATTTTTAGAGACGCTTAGTGTAACGGTTCAACCGAAGATCATTCACGATGTTTCCAGTGAATTACAGTTATTATTAATTGCCTCAGGAATAGTTGTCGTTTTCATCATTATAACATTATTCGTTAATGTTAGAAAATATTGGGGATATGTGGCTATTGTAATGATCCTGCTATGCTGGGGAGTCCTAATAGCCATACCAGCCTTTAGTCTGGCAGGAGAAAAAGGAACGCCCATGAGCAGTCGGGGTGTCGATGTTCTGGATGCCCAGGAAGTTGGCAGCTTCGGGCTTGTTGTGCTTGACGCTGATGATGCACAAGTTCTGGATACTTGGCTGGAGGAAAATGATTTTACCGGACTGAACGCTACCGAACAACAGATCATTTCAGACTATATCCAAGAAGGATGGTGCTTCGTCGCGGCGAAGTTGAAACGTGATGGCGAAGGTTACACTGAACCTCACCCGCTGGCCATGACCTTTAAAACGGAAAAACCGATCTACCCCATGCGCCTGACTGCCGCGGCCAATAGTGATGTGTTTCTGGAACTTTTCATCATTGCCGATCAATACGCCAGCTCCCCGGCCCTCACAGCCGAACAGGCAAGCCAATACGTCTATGCTTCAAGTACAAGAAATAACAACACCTGGTATGGTGGGCGTTATTGTGCTATCGGGCATCCCGAAAGAACCAACTACATGTGGGACAAATGTGTGGTAACCCGCCTTTGCGACACCCTCACTCCGGCTCAGATGAAAGCCGATATTGCTGTCGATCTTCATAATGGCGGAGATTATCAGAAATGGTATTACAACAAAAAGGGTGCCTTCCAAAGCGGTTTGATCGTTGGCCTGATCGCCTGGTTTTCAGCGTTACTAATCTTCGCCTTAATAGTGAACATAAAAAAAGGTAGATTCCTTAACGTCAAAGACCTGGTTTTGAACTGCTATTTACCGGCGATAGGTCTGTTAATAGTTTCCTGGGGAATATTTTACATGGCCGTTGACAAAATCGATGCGTCTGAAGTTAAGACTGTCAGGCCTTTTTCAATATATCATCGCTTGAAAGCTATCGAGTGTGCTGTTGTTCAAAAATATCATGAGAACGGCTTTTTTGACTGCAAAACCGTCAAAGATGTTGAGTATCTACTTGAAAAAGAAGTTTTTCCAGATGCATCTAAAGAATATTCCAAATATATTACAAATAGTATTGAACTCGAAGCTTCTCCCGGAAACATAACCGTCCATCAAGACGATAGAGGTTTTTATATAAGATGTTACCGCCGGGCAGGCTTTTATGAGGACATAATTCTGGCCGAAGTGGAGAAGAAGTGGCGGCGGTAGTATTGACGGAGAGGACCGCTGCCCGGCGTGAGGGGGAGGGGATATATTTTGTACTTTATGCCACGGGTTTCGGTTCGCTCACCCGCGGTTATTATTATTTGACCCCTTCGTGGTCAGGTGATGGTTTTTCGAGCCGTTTATGGGCCGGCTTTTTATTCATGGCGTGCATGCAGGCGTATTATGAAATGTCTGTATCCCTACTGGCTGATGATCTTGCTGTCTGTTGCGATCATGAGATGTTTGGCGATCGGGTCGTTGGGGTTGACCCGTAGCGCCTGGGCGTAGCATTTGGCGGCTTCTTTGGCTTTGCCTTGTTCGTGGAGGGCCTGGCCGAGCAGGCACCACGCGAGGCTGTTTTGTTTATCGGCGTCAATGATGAGTCGCATTTTTGTTTCGGCCAGTGGATAGTCCTGATCTTTAATGGCCAGGTATCCCTGTACGATGATTGCATCGGCGAACCCGGGTGATAGTATGAGTGCCTTATCGGCGTAACGGCCAGCCTTTTGGGGGTCATTTTCGAGCAGTGCGACCTTTGCCAGTCGGACCCAAATGGCGGGATTGGAGGTGTCGTGCTGACTGACATAGTCGAAGCATTCCCGGGCTTTATCTATTTGTCCCAGTTGCATATGGCAGTCGCCGAGTGCGAGGAATTGGGGCCATTTAAACTGATAGGGGGGTGTGTCCGATTTTTTGTTTTTAGCGATTTCGGCCATGGACTTCAGCTGTAGCAGGTGTCCGGCGGCTTTTTCCGACTGGTTGTCATAAAACAGGGCCATCGCCAGGGATTCTCTGGCCTGTAAATTGTCCGGCTGGTTGGTAATGGCCATCTGGAACATTTCGGCGGCTTCCTGATATTTTTTTTGACTCATCAGGAGGTTGCCCGCAGCGATATAGACGGACATTTCACTTGTACCTTCTTTGATCTTTTCTTTAAGAAGGGTCATCGCCGCCTCTTGATCGTTCTGAGTGGTAAGCGTTTCGGTGAGCGTTAAAAGATAGGTGATATTATCGGGTGATCTCTTCCAGGCTATTTGATAATGCTTAATGGCCTTATCCATTTTTCCCTGGTTTTCATAGATCGTTCCCACTTGATAGGCGGCTTCGGATTCTTCCGGCATGGCCTTTTGTGCGATCAAGAAGACCTTTAATGCTGGATTCGGCTGGTTCAATTCGAGATATATTTTTCCAAGTAATAAGTTGGCCGGTCCGTGGTCCGGGTTGTCCTTGAGGATTTTTTGGACAGAGTAAAATGCTTTTTCCGTTTGGCCTTCGGAAAATTGTTGTCGTGCAATTCGCATGGCGAATTTTGTCCGACTTTGCTCCCATCGGTCCTGGGCGGCCTTGCGATTTTCCTCATGGTGATTCGCGCAGCCGGTAAAAAATAAGCTCATAACAATAAAAGATAAAACAAAGCGTTTCATGGTTGCTCTCCAAATATAATTGTGATTCCCGCATTCAAAGTTGTTTTGTACATAAAACAGTCTTTAGGATGCTGGAAACAGGGTTATTTTAAAAAAAAACGTAAGCGTTCACACTAAAGTTGTAACGCTCATATTTTCTATTATCAACTAATTTGCGTTGGATGCCACGGGTTTCGCTACGCTCACCCGTGGTTATTATTATTTGACCACTCCTTGGTCAGGAAATGATCCTTTGGGCCGTATAGGAAACGGCCATCCAAAGGCTGATCTGCGACCTACTGCGGAAATATTCCATTTTAAGTGAATGATCACGAAAAAACAGGACGCCTGGGTCACACTTTAGTGTTTCATTTTCAACTCATCGTCTTTTTGGATCAACGTCTTCATGAAATACTGCATACTACCGGATTCGGCCTCATAGATCTGACGTGCCTGGAGTTCATCGCATAAGTAGTGTGCTTTCAATAATAGGGGGCTGATCTGTGCGGACATTCGGGCGTTCCAGATCGCTTCGTGTGTTTTACCTTCTTCACGCAATTGGATGGCGTGGGTCAGATGGGCATTGGCCAGTTTTTCCCGGGACAGGCCAATAAGATTTTCACGGGCCCCCCGGGCCATTCGCCAGGAGTTGTCCAGGACTTTTTCGCTGTGTTCATATTCCCTGGCGGTATGCTTGACAATATGCGGGGTGATCAGGAATATAACTTCTTCCTTACTGTTTACATCGTCTGTACTGCGAAAGAGGTGTCCCAGTCCGGGGATATTGCCCAGCAGGGGGACCTGGTTACGGCCGAGTGTTGTTTTCTCGCGGAAGAGGCCCCCGATCACGATGGTATGGCCGTCTTTCACCAGGATATTGGTGGTCACTTCGGTTGTGGTTTTTTCCGGCAGGGCAAATGCGCCTTTGAGGGTTACCTGGCCGGTGCTGTCTTCGGGGTGGAGTTCCATTCGAATGAAGCCGTCATCCATAACGATCGGCGTGAATTTGAGCGTGGTCCCGGTTTGGAGCATTTCGATGCTTTGGGTGGTTGAGGTGGCGGTTGATTCTGATGTGACGTAGCCTTCATCCCGGCCGACGCGGACTTCGCCGGTTTGACGGTTTAAGGTGACCACCTTGGGATTGCCGAGGGAGACCACATCGGTTACATTTTCCAGGGCATTGATGAACATCCCGAGATTGCCCTTGACGATCCCGACATTGATCTCGCCGTTACTTAATGTGCCGTTCACCGTTGTCTGGCCGTTGAGGTTTGTGTGTTCGCTGTCGCTGGCGGCAAACAGCCCATTTTGTGTTTCATACTCCACGCCACCGAGCAGTTCAAAATTAATGCCAAATTTAGTCGAATCGGTCAGGTTGGCGACCAGGATCGTCGATTCGACCAGGACCTGAACGGGTTGTTTATCAATATTTTTCAGCGTTCGTTCCAGTAGATCCAGGTACTCGGGGTAATCGACGACGATCAGGCAGCCCTTTCCGGCCCAGGCGTCTGTTACGGCGGTGCCGGTACTTCCCTTTGGCGAGGTGGTGATCTGTCCTTTACTGCTGAGCATCGGATTGATCATGCTCAGCGCGTCCTGGGCTGAAATATAATTCAGAGGAAACACGCGGGACTCCACCTTGCGTTTTTTTTCCTTCATGGCATCGTACTCTTTTTGCGTGTAGACAAGGATTATAGCCCCTTTTTCTTCGTAGGCATAGTTATTGGCCGGCAGGACCGCCGCGAGTGCTTCCTGGCAGGTGACGTCAAAGAGATTGACCGATATGGTGCCGCGGACCTCTTGTGTGGGGACAATATTCTTTCGACAGGCCACGCTGAGTATTCGCAAAAAGTCCACCACGTCTCCCTGATGGACAATTGAGGGGATCATTCCATTGTCCTGAACCGG
Organism: Phycisphaerae bacterium; assembly: GCA_021736565.1. Lineage (GTDB taxonomy): Bacteria > Planctomycetota > Phycisphaerae > Sedimentisphaerales > SM23-30 > JAIPFO01. Next base: position 5,841 of record JAIPFO010000113.1, read on the forward strand.
GGCGATCTCCGTTATTGATCTGCCGGGTTGTTTTTCTGGCGTGGTTCTGTTTTCTGCACTGACCGTCTCGTCATTGGTTGAGTCAGTTGCCGGGGGGGATGGGGCCTCTTTTTCGGACCGCGGCAACCCGGTATATTTTGTCGGTGGTACCGTGTCGGTGTCAATGGCAGCTTCTTCCAGAACCTTCCGGGGATTATTTCTGGCCGAATCCAGCACGTCTCGAATAGCCTCTTCGACGTTTTTTTCAATACGATCGCTTTGAGCGAGAGATGTTCTCATCGAGAATAGCGTCGCCAGCATTATTGTTGTGATGAGGATGGGGTGACTATTTTTCATTTTATTTCATGTCCCGATTGATAGATTTTCCAATTGCGTTTTTTGGATTTCCTTGTGCCTTAAGATCCTCTGCTGTCATCGTTTGTACTTTGGCATTGCCGCTGACCAGCAGTTTTTGTATGCCAGATAATGTTTTGTTCAGTTGGGTGAGATTGTCGTTGATCTGATTTAATTGCATGCCCGAGTCGGGGATCCTGGCCTCAGCGGTGGGCAGCACGGAGGGGGTCTGGCACCATAAGGCCAGACTGATAAAGAGCAGTAGTACGGTAAGCGTTGTTAGTATAAAACGGGTGTAGTTGTCCATCGTTACTTTCATCGGTTGCTCCTGTCACAGTCTAAAGGTTTCGTTTAAGTTCATTGCGTCTCATTTTTTCGAATGGCGTATCGGGCTTAAGCTTTTAAAGACTTAGGCTGCGTCGATATGGGCCATGTCAACCGGGGCGGGCCTACCTGTTGGTTTCCGGTATTTCCGGATAAGATACGATATTTTCGGTGTCCATTATTTCCAGGAACACCGGGATGATCGCCGGGTCCATTGTGCTGCCGGCTTCTTTGATCATGATCGAGCGGGCCTTTTCATAGGACATTTTTTTACGATATGAGCGTGTCGACGTTAACGCGTCCCAGACATCGGCAATTTGTAATATTCGTGCGAGTTTTGGGATTTCCTCACCGGCAAGGCCGTCGGGGTACCCGCTACCGTCATAATGTTCATGGTGATGTTTCACAATATATTTTATCGCGCAGAGCGCGTCAATCGGTTCAATGACGTTAAAGCTTTTGATCGGATGGGATTTAATATGTTCGAATTCTTCATGCGTGAGTTTTCCCGGTTTGCACAGGACATCGTCCCGGATCCCAATCTTACCAATGTCATGCAAAAGCCCGGCCCATTCCAAGAGTTGTATCTGTTTTTCGTCGAGTCGTAATTTACGTCCCAGCCGGCAGGCATATTCAGCGACCCGGTTGGAATGTCCGGAGGTATAGGCGTCCTTGGCTTCCATCGCCCGAACCAGGGATGTGATGGTCTGGAGATAGCTATTTTGAAGTTCCTGGGCATAAACGATATTGCCCATGACCGCAGAACACATGCGTCCCAGGGTGGCGGCCAGGTTCATTTCAACCGCGGCGAATGGCTCTTGAGTGTCTCTGCGGACAAACAATAAAATGGGCACATTGGCCGAAGTGTGGCTGCTCTGGATCCGTAATGTCAGCACGTTACCACGGCCATGATGGTCGTCGTCATGCTCACCCTGATAGTCCACCATGCGGACGTTGGCATCTTCAGCCTGATCGGTGAGTGTTAACAGGGCCTCTCGATTATGGTGCAGGAACGCTTCGGCAAGGTTTTGGACGTTGGGGTCAAAAACCCTGACGGAAAAGTCCTCGACACTGCCGGGCATGTCATGGTCTGACGTTCCTAATGAAGCGATATCACTTGCCCCGTTCCAGAAGTAATAGCAGATCTGGCTGTCAAGTGCCCGAGAGAGTTCATTGGCCAGCGCGTCAACGGCCTGCCGTACTGTTTTGCATCGTGCCACGATGAGCGTTGCGTCAAAGGTGACATTCAACTGGGTGTAGCTGGCCATCAGTTCATTGGACAGTTGTATTTTATCTTTTTCGATTTGATTGCAGGTTTCGATAAGTCCAGAATACACATGAGAAAGAGACTCCGGCAACTCCGTGAGCGTTGCTGTCATCCCCTTGAAGTCCATCGCAGAATTGCTTTGGGGGATATCGCCGGTGAGTTTGTCTATTTCGTTAATAAGTGATTTTAGTTTCTGGTCTATTTCGCTCATCTTTTTTCCTTGGATTATTTAGGACTGGCACATACATCTTTACGAAGTGTTTCAATGAGACCTGTCAGGGCTGACGGGCTGAAAGGTTTATTGAACAGGTGTACCTTTTCTGAATTAATGTCCGCTTTGATCTCCTTGACATCGCACCGGCTGGTCAGCAGGACGATCATATCGGGCGGGTCGGGTAACAGGAGTACATATTTGATCAGTTCCATGCCCGTCATGAGCGGCATATTGGCGTCAGTGATCAAGCCGTCAAAGTATTCTTCTCGGATCAGGTCGAGTGCTTCCTGGCCGTTTCGGACACTGGTGACATCATGGCCGCTTCGGTTGAGCCACATTTTTACAATCAAATGGATTTTTGAATCATCGTCTGCGAGTAGGAGTTTCATCGTTCTGCCTTTGCTGTTTTTGTTCTGAATAAATGTGCCACCTGGCCACCGGTCTATCAGAACATCTCTGAGATTGGGCCAGGTCCTATATTAATTATGCTCTCATGTTTTAGTACGTTATATCATCGGACTTTAAGTTTTCGGGCTTTACCCGATAGTGATGTTTCGAGGAAGAAAATTTTATTAAGAGGTCGCGATATGGATTATTGTGCTCCATGCCCTTTTTTTTTCTTACATGTCATTTGGCCCCGGTGTTCTCAGTATTTATGAGGTTTTTTTGTGTTTTGACGGCTGGTATGAAATAAAACAACAAATAAGAAGTGGACAATTTTTACAGGAGTTAATTTGCGTGACAATTAAGACGATAGAAATTATGACGTATTATAGTGAGACTATTTTCGTACTTATGAATTGTAATCGATCTATCGCGATGTCGCCGCAGGGCTGTTCGAAAGCCCTGCCGTCTACGGGGCCAGGGCGCTGGAAAGTGTGAAAGTCAACTGTGATTAAGCTGTATGAGAATGATTTATGATGATTAGGAATGGCCTTTTTGATGCTGATAAGGGCTTGATGTGTCGTATTGACGTTGCTGTCTGTTTTATTTTCTAAATGGACCGATGACATGTATTTGTCGTAACCGACGTTTTCACTGGAGATATGAGAGTCATAATATATGCAAAAAAGTAACATAATCGTTATTGCCAACATGATTCTGGCGGCTATTCTTGCCGGGTTGCTTATTACTTATGGGACGCCCTGGGGAGCGAAGGCATTTAATTATCAATATATTTTCAGTGCCGCTATCGGGTTGCTTTTGATCATTATCGCCCTCACCGCCATATACTTTCGTGTCGTCCGTACTCCTGACTCCATGGAGATCATCAAGCAAAACCTCACCGAGTTAAGTGATCAGCAAGACCCCGAGGCGGTCTATCGTCAGGTCACCCCTGTGACCGCCGGTGAGCAAAACAGGTCCGTTGGCCGGGGGTGGAACCGCTTACTGGCGACACTGGACGGGATGTTCAACGAGCTACAGGCCTGTCAGGCCGAAAAGACGATGGGGCAGTTCATGGGAAGTTACGATTCCCAGAAACTGATGGGTGCGATCGACTGTCTTTCCGATGGTATCGTCCTGGCGGATAATGGCGGGATCATTTCACTGGCCAATCGCACCTGCGAGGGGATGATCGGCCGGACGCTTGGTGATATATTTGGGAAAGAGATCAGTACTCTGTTTGAGGACCCCCAGGCTAAAAGTTATTTGAGCCATCTTTGTGAATGCGGCCAGGGCGATTCGAACAGGAATTTTGATGTGACGCTGGGGCAGGAGCCTGACACGACGGTCTTAAAAGTATTTACGCGGCGGCTCACCGAGGGTCGCGAATC
>JAIPFO010000114.1 GCA_021736565.1 Phycisphaerae bacterium
CACCGTTCCCGGTGAGTCACTGGCACCCAATCTCACGCAGCCCCAAGCGATCAAGGGCAAAAGCAACGCTATTGAGATCAACGACTGGTTAGATACTGCTGCAATTGTCAAGCAGGTCGACGCGGTTGTTAAATAGTTCCTTAAGTCCGGTGAGTCGAGTTTTTATAAAGGGGTTATTTTGACGCCAGCGTCATTCCCGGCGCGCCGGGGCCGCGTTACATTCTCATGCGTTTCGGGCCGGTTTGCAGCCGGTCTTATATTGTTTTTTATCGTCCACCCGGGAAAATTCCCAGGCGGGCGATTTTAGGAGAAATGACATGGTAAAGACATGTATATATATTGTCGTTCTGGTATTATTCGCGGCGGTTAATTTGCTTGGCGATGTTAAACTGCCGGCGGTTATATCGGATAATATGGTTCTTCAGCAACAGGGTGATGCCAGGCTTTGGGGCTGGGCTGAGCCTGGTGAAGAGGTGCGGGTTCATTGTTCATGGGAAAAGGAGTTTTCTGAACCGGTCAAGGCCGACAAGGACGGTAAGTGGCAAATGTTTGTCAAGACACCTCAAGCCGGCGGGCCCTATACGATCACCCTCAAAGGTAAAAACACCTTAACCCTTAAAAATATCCTGACCGGTGAAGTCTGGGTCTGTTCCGGCCAGTCGAACATGGAATATCGCTTGCCCCATGCCAATAATGGCAAACAGGAGGTCGCCGAAGCAAACTACCCGCCGATCAGGTATTTTAATGTGAGTGGTGCTTATTCGGCGCATCCGGTGGACGATGTTAAGGGCCAGTGGTCCGAGTGCCATCCCAAAACGGCGGGCGGAATTTTCGCGGTGCCTTATTTCTTTGCTCGAAAAATCCACAAAGAACTTAATGTTCCAATCGGTTTGATCTGCCCGGCCATGGGCGCAACGCCTGCACGGGCGTGGATGTCCGGCAAGACGCTTTTGGCGATCAATATGTATGCCCATGAGGTCAAATTGATCTCGGACACCGAAACGATCGAAAAAGCAACGGCAAAATACCAGACGGACATGGATATGTGGCACAAGGCGATCGAGAAGATCGATCCGGGCATGACAGGACAATGGTATGATGCCCAACTCGATGAGTCTTCGTGGAAGAAGGTCGAGCTCCCCTCAACCATCGAAGCAACCGAGATGGGGCCGTTTAACGGCATGGTCTGGTACCGCAAGAGGGTTGATATCCCTGCCGACTGGGCCGGCAAGGAAATGACGGTTTCCTTAGGCGCCCTCGACGACCGGGATGTGACCTATTTGAACGGGACAAAGATCGGCGGCTTGAATGATAGGAATCACTCGAGGAATTACAACATTGACGGTTCACGGGTGAAGGCCGGCAAAAACACCCTTGTTGTCAACGTTCAGGACTATGGCGGTGGGGGTGGGTTTAGGGGCAAACCCGAGGACATGCTTCTGACGTCAGGCGATAAAAAAATCTCGATCGCCGGGCCGTGGCTTTACAAGGTTGGCTCAAAACGTTCTTCGTGGCCCAGGGCTCCCAGGGCCCTCCCTGGAATCGGTGCCCGTTATCCCTCAGCATTGTTTAACGGCATGATCAGCCCGCTGACACCACTTACGATCAAGGGGGCCATCTGGTACCAGGGTGAAAACGACGTCAGCGGGGTCGGATGGTACAGGCCGCTGTTTCCGAATCTGATCCAGAGCTGGCGGGATGCGTGGGAGCTTGGCGATTTCCCGTTCTACCATGTTCAGCTTCCGCCGTATGATTACGGCAGCAGTAACAGCGCATTGCTGAGGGAAGTTCAGATGAAGACGCTTTCTATGAAGAATGTGGGCATCGCGGTGACTTTGGATATCGGTGACTTTAAAAACATTCACCCGGGGAATAAAAAGGATATCGGTGAGCGGCTGGCACTCTGGGCACTGGCCAAAGACTATGGTCAAAAAGACCGGGTCTGCTCCGGGCCGATCTATAATCGCATGAAGGTTGAAGGGGCAAAGATCCGGCTGTCGTTTGACCATACCGGTTCGGGGATGGTCGCAAAAGAGGGCGAGCTTACAAACTTTGGGATAGCCGGGCCCGACCGGAAGTTTGTTCCGGCCAGGGCGGTTATCGACAATAAGACCATCGTCGTTTCAAGTGATAAGGTGGCAAAGCCGGTCGCGGTTCGATATGCCTTTGATAATGCCGGCGTGCCGAGCCTGTTTAATAAGGAAGGCTTGCCGGCATCATCCTTTAGGACTGATAACTGGCAAAACTAAGTTAAAATATAGTTGACTATCGTGCTTTTTTATGCGTTAATTCACTGCTTCGCAGGGCCTTGGCTTACAAACGGAATAAAGGACCATGATGGGATAAGACTCGATCTGACGATAAATATTTCAAAATGCATTCTAACAGAACGGCATCAGCAACAAATAAACGATTCAAAGATAAAAAGTACGAAAGCGTACTCATTGTAATAATGAGAGAATGATTATGAAGATCGAGAGAAGAAAACTTTTTAATGGCACAATGACCCGTATGGCAACGGTATGCTTGTTGTGTGCATTTGTCCTGCCAGCAGCGGTATTTGCATCGTCGTTGTTTACCGAAGACTTTAACGCGGAGATATCGGTCAAAGGACGCCATCGCCAGGCTCAAAGCCGTTTGCCCATTAAGCATGGATTTGATGCAATGCCGGGCTGGACGCGGCAGGGTGATAATATGCCCGCACATTTCGTAGAGTATTGCCCTGGTGACTGGGCCCTGATGATAGTGGCGGGCAAGGCGACACAGAACATATTTACAATGAAAAAGGGGTTTGCCGCTAATTCCAAGGGGGAGACCTACACCGTGTCATTTGATACGTCGCCGGCGGTATACCAGGGGCTTTCACAAACGACGGCCGCTAACGATCAGATCAGCGTTGAACTGCTGCGCGACGATGGAACTGTGCTTAATAAACATCGGGTCACACCCGGGAAGTGGCAGGGGAAAACGGTCTTTACGAATCAGATGTTTTCCTATCTCGGGGATGGTTCCGGACCGCTAAGATTTCGGATCGGTCCGGTTTTTACTTCGGGCACACGCTTCTACGGCGCGATCGACAATTTGCAGGTGTATGGCTCAGAAGTCGAAGCCCAAAATGCTTTCGTAAAGCGTTTAGAAGAAACAAAGCGGGCACAAGAAGCCTTTCTGGAAAAGGAAAGAAAACGCAAATCGCTACTTGAAACACTTTCGCCGCTGGAAAAGGACTGGCTGTTCCAGGCCGGGGATGCCCCGACCGCTCAACGTATTGAGGATGAGATCAACTGGACGCGTCAGCTCGCCGAACGGATAAGCCAGGCATCAGATAAAGTCAACCTGCGTGTCGAAAACAAGCAGTTGGCCGCACTTGAAAACAAGCTCAAAATCGGGTCGGACAAGCTCTTTTCAACATCGCTTTACCTGGCAGTACGCCGAGTAAAGCGTGCGGTTGCATTCAAAAACCCGGCGGTTGATTTTTCGAAGATACTGCTGGTTGACAACCCTTATCCGTTGGACACCCATGAATCAGCGCATCGTCACGGCTATCGCGCCAGGGGGACAGGCCGCCTCCTGGTATTGGAAGGTTTGAACCCGGACAGTCCTGTACGGTCACTGGTGCCGGATGAAAAGGCCGGTTTCCTCTGGCGGCCGGACCTTTCTTTTGACGCGAAGAAGGTCGTATTCTGTTTGATGCCGCGTAACGAAAAATCTTATCATTTGTACGAAGTCCATCTCGACGGTACGGGATTTAAGCAGCTGACCTTTGGCGATTACGACGACCTGGACCCGATCTATCTGCCTGACGGGAAATTGTTGTTCAACTCTTCGCGGGCCAACACGTATGTTCGCTGCGGGCCGACACATCATTCACCGGTGCTGACCCGGTGCGATGCGGACGGTAAGAATATCTATGTGGTCTCAAGGAATTGCGAACCTGATTATTTACCGACGCTGCTGCCGGATGGCCGGGTGATCTATACGCGATGGGAATACACCGACAAGGAACAGAAGCGAGTGCAGTCGCTCTGGACGATGAATCCGGACGGTACGGGTGTGTATGCCTTCTGGGGCAACCAGAGCGTCTGGCCGGACATTCTCGCCGAACCTCGGGTAATTCCTGGGACGAAAAAGATCATGTTCACCGGGGTTGGCCATCATCAATGGTTTGACGGGTCGATCGGTATTGTCGACCCGTCCAAGGGGATGAACTACCCGGATGGGCTTAGCAAAGTCACGCCGGAAATTGCCTGGCCGGAAGTTGGTGATGGACCAACGGAAAACGCTGAAGTCGCCAATTATCGCCCAGGGCCTTACCCTGCATACAAGACTCCCTACCCCATTGGTCAAGAGGATTTCCTGGTTTCGATCAAGCAGCCGAAATCAGGAAAGTTTAACCTGTATCTGATGGACCTCTACGGCAATCGAGAGTTGATCTACACGGGCAAAGAGAATCTCTGGCATGCGATGCCGATTAAACCTCGCGTCAAACCTCCGGTCATTCCGGATCGCGTTCAATGGCCGAAGATCGGCCCGGACCAGCCTCCGCTGCAGGATGGAATCATGTACAGCTCGAACGTATTTGAGGGGGCGCCGCTGCTCGACAGGAAAAAAGTGAAGCACCTAAGAGTCCTTCAGATCGATGCCAAGACTTACACGCCATGGAAGAAGACGTATCAGCACTCGGGGCCGTCTATTTCTGTCACCCAGGCAGACGGCGTTAAACGTATTCTTGGAACCACGCCGGTTGAGTCCGACGGTTCGGTCTGCTTTAACGTGCCGCCCGGGGTTGCTCTGCATTTCCAACTGCTTGACAAAGATTATCGCTGCTTACAGACGATGCGGTCGTTTACCGGCGTAATGCCCGGTGAAGTTCGCGGCTGCGTCGGCTGTCATGAGGGCCGAAGTGCTACGCCGGTTAATACCCAGGGCGGCCTTGCCATGCGTCGCGGACCCCTCGATTTGACACCGCCGCCATGGGGTGACGAGGTTACGATCGGCTATGAACGCTTCGTTCAGCCGGTACTTGATCAATATTGCGGCAAGTGTCACCAGGGCGATGGCAGGGCACGCAATAAGCTCGACCTGACCCTTCGCGATTCAAACCTGAAGGACCCGGTCTTTCCCGAACTGCCGCCGCAGTTCAAAGAGCCGTACATTACGCTCGTCGGCGGCGGTAACAACTGGTATTCGCCGGTAAGCAATAATCTGATCAACAGGCACGGACTGCCGGTCTCTATTTCCGGCTGCCTGATCGTGGAAGGTTACCGCGAAAGGACCCCTGAGGCCCTTGCCACGCTTAAGCCGGAGACGCACATGTCGTCTGCTAGTTTGCTCATTAAACATGCCATGAGCGAAAAGCACATCCAGGCCAAAATGGACCGTGTAAGTCTTCGTCGTCTGATCGGATGGGTTGATGCTAACGGGCCGTACCTGGGCGATGAAGAAATCCGCCAGATGCCCGACCCGACCCCTGCAACAAGATGGGCCAATCCTGTGCCGGTTGTAAAACCTCGATTGAAGAGCGCACCGCGAATCAACCGTTTTAATATCCGCCAGGATGGCGATTCCAGTAAGATCTTTTGGGATCCTGAAGGTAAAAAATGCCAAGTGCCACCTTCGGCCAGATGCGAAGGATCTGCCGTGGGGCACCCCTTTGTTATCTGTGACATCCACAAGAAGCAAATCATGAAGGTCGACGCCCAGGGCGAGATCGTATGGGCATACCCCGCCGAGCGGGTCCATGATTTGTGGGTTTTAGAAAATGGTCACATTCTCTTTAGCGGCCCGACGACCGGCGTTGTAGAAGTGACCCCGGACAAAAAAGTGGTATGGGCTTACAACGCCCCAAAAAAGCAGGCGATCTATGCCTGTCAGCCGCTGCCAAATGGTGATGTGATGGTCGGTATTGAAGGGGAACCATCCCGCATTATCGAAGTAGGACGCGGGGGGGAAATCCAAAAGTCGATCACCCTCCAAACCAAGGGCGCTATTCGTCTGTCTAGAAAGACCCGCGAGGGAACCTACCTCGTTGCCGACCGTAATGAGCAGGCGATTCATGAATATGACGGTGACGGCAAACTGATGCGCAAGATCACTGCAAAGGGACAAGTTTACATGGCGGTACGACTGGAAAATGGCAACACCCTAGTCGCTTGCGGCAGCGGCAATACACTGTTCGAAGTCGACTCTAAAGGCAAAGTCGTCTGGCAGGTCAAAGACGACGACCTGCCGGGCCTTCCGATCAGAGACGTTGCCGGTATTCAGCGATTACCTGACGGCAATACTGTTATCTGTAACTGGGGCGGACACGGGCACATAGGCAAACAAGCCCAGATATTTGAAATAACGCCGGACAAAAAAGTCGTCTGGCAGATATTTGATAACCAGAAGTTCATCACCCCGCTGCACATACAGCTGCTGGACGTAAAGGGTGATCCTTCTAAGGGCAAACTTTATCGCTAAATAAAATATTGAAGAGTTTAAGTGGGCCTGGATGCAAAAAATTCGCATCAGGTTTTTTCATTATGATGTATATCGCCGTACCATAAGAGATGGGAACTTATATGAATAGACGTGGATTGATCAAGAAGACTTCGGCTTCTGCCGTCGCTTTCGGTTTGTCAATGGCTGGCTCTGCGTTTGCAGCGTCCGGTAAGAGAAAGCCCAATATTATTAAAAGAAAGAAATAGTAAAAATGAAAAACTTGAACAAAAAGAGTGTGATACAGGAAGCCAAACCAATGAAAAAAACGTTGATTTTCACTGCGGCGATGATGTTGTTACTTGCTTTTGGTGCAATCGCTAAGCAGAACCCTGGCGATTCGCTGAAAGAGGGGTTCGTCCATCCTGCCGAAAATACCAAGCCCTGGTGCTACTGGTACTGGCTCAACAGCGATATTACCAAAGAGGGCATCACCCAGGACCTTGAGTCGATGGCAAAGATCGGTATCAAACGTGCCATGATCGGCAATATTGAAGGCGGGGGCCCTGTTAAGATGTTCTCACCGAAGTGGTATGAAATGACCCACCACGCATTTAAGGAGGCCAATCGTCTTTCGGTTGAATTGATGTCGTTTAATGGCCCCGGCTGGAGTCAGTCGGGCGGGCCGTGGATCAGCCCCGAGCAATCCATGCGCCGGGTCACCTGGGTCGAGTTCCCCTCCGAAGGCGGAACGTTCTCACAGAAGGTGCGTCCCAATGGTATCGGTGCAAGCCAGGATATCGCCGTCCTTGCTGTGCCCAGGCTTGATGCGGTCTCGATCGAAGGTACGGCGGTTTCTTCAGGCCCAAAAGCAGCGGCCCTGTCGCTTGCGAAAGCGTCCTGGATATGGTACCCGAACGAAAATGCAGCGGTTAATGCACCTGCCGGAACTCGATATTTCAAACGCGTCATTGAAGCTGACCCTGCAAAGCTGGTCTCGGCACGTATAAAAGTTACCGCCGACAACACCTATGTTATGACGGTTAACGGCAAAGAGGTTTTAAAAGACGATAACTGGGAAACCCAGGAAGCCGTATCTATTAAAGAATATCTCACGGCCGGAACCAACACTATCGAAGTTGCGGTCACAAATACCGAAGTCAGTCCGGCCGGGCTGATCGCTGCGGTAGAACTCAAGAGCAAGACAGGTAAGGTGCAAATGCTCGGGACAGATACTTCATGGCAGGCCTCACAGGACAGAGCCAACGGTTTTAAATCTGCCCAGGTCATCGGTAGTATGAATGTTATGCCATGGAAACTTTCAAGATTCACAACCAACAAGCCCCAAGGCGGCGGGGTTCTGCAATTCAAGCATACCCGTCCTTTTACCGCACGCGCATTGGTGGTCCATGGCAAAGCGATCGGGACGCTTTACGCCGTGCAGAATGGTCAGCGTAAACTCGTTGCTGATATCAACGCCAATGGCGGCAGCGGCCAAACGGACTTTCTGCCCGATGCGATCGAAACGTTCAGCTTTCAAGAAATAACCGCCAGCGAGTTTGAACTGGTGTCAAATGCCCGGTGCAAGGTTGTGCTGACATCCGAACCCAAGGTCGCCCAGGTCATCGAAAAGCAGATGGGCCGGGTTCACCCGACGCCGACACCGACCTGGGAATCTTATATCTTCCCGGACAGTGTTGAGCCAAAAGATGGGGCGACTATTATAAAACAGAAGGACATTGTTGATCTAAGCGAGAAGCTCAACGCCAATGGGGTTCTTACCTGCAAGCTTCCGAAAGGCCATTGGGACGTCATTTACTTCGGTATGGTGACTACCGGTAAAAAAAATGGTCCCGCACCTCCGGAGGCGACCGGGTTGGAGTGCGACAAGATGAGTAAGCTTCATGTTCGGTATCATTTTGATTCGATGTTCGGCGAACTGATCAAGAAGATGACCCCGCAGGAGAAAGCCGCGTTCAAGGGTATTACGATCGACAGCTATGAGGTGGGGGCTCAAAACTGGACGGACGGATTTTCAGACGAGTTTGCTAAACGCAGCGGTTATGACCCGGTCACGCTTTTGCCCGTCATGACCGGCCGTGTGATCGACAGTGCTAAAACCTCCGATCAGTTCCTGTGGGACCTGCGCCGAAACGTCGCTGACATGATCGCTGAGTACTACGTTGGCGGGCTCCGTGATGCCGCCAGCGAACATGGGCTGACTCTCTGGTGCGAGAATTATGGCCACTGGGGATTCCCAGGCGAGTTCCTGGTTTACGGTGCTTATTCTGATGAGATCAGCGGCGAGTTCTGGTCAACCGGAAGCCTGGGGACCATCGAATGCCGTGCGGCCAGCTCGGCAGGGCATATCTACGGAAAACGCAGAGTCTATGCCGAGGCCTTTACCAGCAGTCTCAGGCTTGAGCATCACCCGTATACCTTCAAGGCACGCGGTGAAGAGCTATTCTGTGAGGGGATCAATCATTTCGTGCTTCATGTTTACGCCCACCAGCCTCGGGATGGCGTGCCGGGCAAGAACCCATGGTTCGGTACGGCCTTCCATCGCAATACCCCCTGGTTCAACCAGGCGCGTGACTGGGTCAAATACCTTCAGCGTTGTCACTACATGCTCCAGCAGGGCAATCCTGTTGCTGATGTTGCCGTTTATATCGGCGACTTCGCGCCGCAGATGACCGGTCCGGCAAATCCCGTCGCTGCCGGTTACGACTATGACTACATGGGCTCCGATGCGATCCTCAGGAATCTCGACGTGGTTGACGGCAAGTGGGTTGTCTTTGATGAGCACGACGCCGATCGCGTCGCGGCAAGCTACAAACTGCTGGCGATGCCAAAGGTCAAGTACATACGTCCGAAGGTCCTAAAACGTCTAGACGAACTGAAAAAGAAGGGCGGTAAGATCATAAACGCCGTCCCGGTAACTGCCAGGGATCTGCAGAGTGCCGGGGTTGCTCCGGTCGTATCGGACACCAGCTGTCCAATTCGCTGGAAGGCCCGCCAGCTTGATGACGGGATGATGTTCTTTCTTTCGAACTTCCAGAAAACCGGAACGTTTGAGGCCACCTTGCGAGTTCCCGGCAAGGTTCGGGAACTGTTTAACCCGGTGACCGGCCAGGTCACCACGCTGGCGCGTTACAAAAGCGTTACGGACGGCACCCGGATCTCAATCGACATCAAAGACCGGTCCGACTCCTGCTTTATCATATTCCGCGATAAAGCATTCCAGCCTTCGGTTGTCAGTGTCCAGCAGGGCGGCAAAGATATGCCCCCGGCGGTCCTCAACCTCTTCTATGATGCCAGCCACAGG
>JAIPFO010000115.1 GCA_021736565.1 Phycisphaerae bacterium
GACGGTTCCGGACCCTTATATTCTCAAGGAAACCGCCGTGGTGCCGGGGTTGGATGGCCGAAAGATGAGTAAAAGCTATGATAATACGCTGGAACTCTTTGAGCCTGCCGGGAGGACCAAGAAAAAAATAATGCGGATCCAGACCGATTCAACGCCAATGGAGGAGCCCAAGGATCCGGAAAAATGCACTATATTTGCGCTTTTGAAACTGGTGGCGTCGGTAGAGGAGCAGAAGGAATGGCATGATCGCTATACCGCCGGCGGGATGGGGTATGGTGATGTGAAAAAACGGCTGGTGGTACTGATGAATGAACGACTTGACCCGTTTCGTCATCGCTACGAGGAATTGGCCAAAGATGATGATTATGTGATGGATGTCCTTCGAGAGGGCGGCAAGAAGGCTCGTCTAGCGGCGTGTGAACTTATGGAGAAGGTTCGAACGGCCACGGGGATCACCGGATAATGACTGATTATCGTGTTGATATTGACGTTTATAATGGCCCAATGGACCTATTGCTGTACTTGATCCGTCGGGATGAGATCGACATATATAACTTGCCTATTGCCCGGATCACGGGTCAGTACCTGAAGTATATTGAAATGCTCCAGCAGGTTAATATTGACCTGGCGGGTGAGTTTCTGGTCATGGCAGCCACGTTGATGGAGGTAAAATCCGCGATTCTTCTGCCCCGGGACGAGGTTGAAACACCGGAAACGGAAGACCTGGGAGACCCACGGCTGGAATTAGTACGCCAGTTGCTGGAATATAAGAAGTTCAAGGATGCTGCAGGCGATTTAACGGAATCAGCGAGCGAACAGGCCAGTCGGTATAATCGACCACTCTCAGATTTGCAACGATTACGGCATGAACTCAAGCAGGAGCAGGAACTGGATATGGAAAGTGTCCAGATATGGGACCTGTTTGATGTGTTCAATCGACTGATGAAGGCGACTTTGGCCAATAATCGCAAGCATGAAGTTATTCAGGATGTTACGCCGATCGATGTTTATGAGTGTTATATTCTGGAGAGAGCACAAAAGGAGAATCCGCTGAAATTTGAAGCGATTTTTGTCGGCATAAAAAATCGTGGGGAGATGATCGGGATGTTCCTTGCGGTATTGGAATTAATCCGTCAGAAATTGGTAATCATTGAGCAGGAAAAGGCTTTTGGCATTATTTATATCTTTGCCCAGACGGATACTCCGGCCAAGCTGGCGGTGGCGCATGCGATATCCGCGACGATCGAAGAATTGCCCAGTATTGACATGAAAGAGAAGGAGGCTCACTTGACCCAGATGCCGGTGAAGAAAAAGACGAAGATGGACATATGGGCGGTCCATGAAGAGGAGGCCGTAGAGGATGTAAAAGTTGACCAGGCAGATGTGGGTCCATCTTTTAGTGGCCATGAAAATGCGTCCGATCACGAACCTGCGGTCGAGGCTGAATGACTGGAGCGGGGTGGAGCTGTCGCAGGGGGGGGCGTGGTTGAGGTGGCGATGATTTTAGAAATAGTTCCATTCTGGGTATATCGTATTTGACACGGTGTCAAAGGTGGGGTAGAATTACAACGTAAGTATTGTGGAAGCCTTTTTTTTGTATCTCACTGGCCGATTTTAATTCGAAAATCGACTTTGACGTGGGAATTCATAAAGTAATAAATTGAGATAACTATAAGTTGAAAGGAGTTATGCTCGTGTCTGATAATGTTTTAGAAATTACCGATGTTAATTTTGATAGTGAGGTTACCAATAGTGACATCCCGGTTTTACTGGATTTTTGGGCGGAATGGTGTGGTCCGTGCAGAATGCTGGCCCCGACGATCGAAGAACTGGCTCAAGAATATAAAGGGAAAGTGAAGGTCGGGAAAGTGAATACCGACGACAATCGCAATACCGCGGTGAAGTTTAATATCAGCGCAATTCCCACGATAATTATCTTTAAGGGCGGTGAAGCTGTCGATACCAAGGTCGGTATGGCCACGAAGAAAGACCTTAAAGAAGCCCTTGATGCGGTGATATAAACCTTAGAAAAATCATCGTGTTTTAGCCTGTTTGACTAGAATAATACATAGCAGAGACACATTGGGTTGTGTCTCTGCTTTTTTATTGATTTCAATGGAGTCGCATGCTATGAGTCGGAAAAATCCGAAGAGAAAACTCACTGCATCTGAAAAAGCCGCCAAGAAAAAACGACAAAAAGAATACATGACGGTATTCATGAATGGTAAGCAGAAGCGGATTAAACGTCCGCCAACTATTGATGGAATGGATGCCGAGGAGTTTATGTTAAGGAATGCCGATCCCATCTGGTTATCTCAGAATGAGATGTGGGAGTATTTAGATATGGCTGATAGAGATGCGTTATGAGCTAATCACCTGAGCACTACCTGGAAAGGACTTTGACCGCCTTGTTTGCGAAATATTGGGACTAAAATTGACGCCAGCGTCATAAGTTTTTTGAAGCGTTGTTTCTGGTATCTAATCGACATTTTTACGCGTCAAATTTGACTTTTGACGCAATCATCAAAATTCTATGCCGACCGAGAGTGTTCCGTAACTGTCGGACCGGGTTTCTTCTTTATATTGGTGGGTTGTGAAGGTCTGGGAATAGGTGCATTTGATGTTTTTATACTGGCCGGTCAGCCCGGCTTGAATTTCGCCGGTGAGAGGTTCGTGGGACAGGCCAGAGAGGAAGCGGTTGAACTGGACGGCCTTGCCGCCGAGACGGACGAATGCGTAGGCCGAATGGTCATTGACGTGGGAGGGGGCTCGCAGAGCAGCATGGGGGGATGTGATGCGGCCAGGGCCGAAATCGCCTGGTAGATCATATCCCACGCGAAATAATAGCCCTGCTTGAACGTGGCGATGAACGGAACCCAGGGTGAAGCCGTATTCAGGGATAAATTGTGTATGGGGTGTTCGCTTAAAGATGTTCCCGTCGAGAATATGCTTTTTTTGATATGATATTTCAACGGTAAATTCATCTCTTAACTGATTTTCCCAGCCGACGGGTATTTCCGCTTCAACCAGGTTATGAATCCAGCGTTGGGTTTCCTCGGTACCTGACGAAGAGCCAATGACACCCAGATCCATTTCAAAATGTTCCATTTTGGATTCAGACAAACGTTGGACAAAAAAGCCGCCATGTAACCATCCGGCAAAATTATAATCATACAGTTGGCGTTGTTCAGGATGACCTATATGGTCGGGTGTGTACATATCTTGAGTAATAAACAGGCCAACCGAGGTGTCAATTGTTTTGTCGGCATCTCCAAAATGCCAGCGGCCAAACCGCTCCAGCCAATCCCAATCGGGCTTAGTGGTGTAACTAAACTTTACGCCATTGGTGTAATGGCGGTCGGTTCTTCCGTTGGGTTTTAGAAATGTGCCATCGTTATCCCAATAGGCATCAAAAGCGTGGTATGGCTCCCGGGAATAAGCTTTCATGGGTAAGGAAAGGCTTAATACTATGACCGCAATGATTTTTATTTTTATTAGTGATTTCATGTTTGTTTACAGGCAAAGAATAACCTGAGGCGCAGAATTAATTGGACGCATGATGATTATTGATCGGCTGCGGTGGGGGGGAGCCGAAGAGGTCGTTGAAGCGGGCTTTTATGTTTTTGCTTTTCATGAGGGTTTCGCCGATGAGGACGCCATGGAATCCGGCGTGGATGAGGCGTTTGACATCGGCCCTTGTTTTGATGCCGCTTTCGCTGACGAGGATCCTTTTGTCTTTTATCAGGGTGCTGAGAGATTCGGAGTGTCCCAGGTCGACCTGCATGGTCTTGAGGTTTCGGTTGTTGATCCCCAGGAGGAATTTGTGATTGCCTGGACTTTCGAGCAGGGGGAGCACCTGGAGAAGTGAACTTTTTTCATGAATTTCCAGAAGGACGGTCAACGTCAGAGAATCCGCCAGGCTCAACAGTTCAATGATTTGCGTTAAAGTCAGGGCCTCGGCGATCAGGAGGATCGCATCGGCACCGGCAGCACGGGCCTGGTACACCTGGTAGGGGTCGATGATGAAATCTTTTCGGAGTACCGGTAGTTTTACCGCCTGCTTCACCTGGCGTATAAAATCCAGGCTTCCCTGAAAGAATTGCTGGTCGGTCAGGACACTGATCGCATCGGCACCAGCATTCTGATAGATATGGGCCAGGCTTTCCGGGTCGAAGTCCTGGCGTATCAGCCCGGCAGATGGTGAGGCCCGTTTGATCTCCGCGATGACATTGATGCCGCGGGCATTGTGCTTCGTTATGGCCTGATAAAAATCCAGGCAGGGCGGCAAGTCTCTAATTTGTGATTTGAGTGCCTCGGTGGTGATTTTTAGCCGGTCCTGTTGGACTTCTTCTTTTTTTACCTTCAGAATTGTGTTTAAAATATCGCTCATAAACGTGATTATTTATAATATCAGGTGATTTGTCAATCATTAATGATCCCGGATGCTGCTCATGTCATTAATTAAGATTTTTTCACAGTGGGCTAATGGTTTTTTTGGGTTTTAATCCAGGAATTATCTTGTGTATCAGTACTGATATTGCTATAATGACTCTTATAATCGTTGCAACTGATTTAAATGTTCTTATTGTCTTGTCGTGCGATTGTTGCTTATGGAGTTCTATGTTTAATTTTGGCAACAATTGTGCTAAAGCGTTTAACTTAAAGTGATTATGTCGAATTGACTGTTTTGTGAGAAACGAGTTTATGTTGCTTTGCAGGGACAATCCTTATAATCCGTATCAAGTAATTAAGTTAACATTTTTCGAAAATGTATCGTAATTGCCATGATAGCAGAGGTTTAGAAAGATTTTAGACCGAGCGGGCCTGGAGGACATTGCTGGCATGGCGTTTGCCTTATATGTTGGATATGTGACTAAGGCTTTAACGTGGTCTGGTGGCAATAAAATAATAATAATGCTTAGGAGCAACTTATGAACGAATCTACTTTTCAAATGAAATTAAGCGAACTTGTCAAGGAAATCGGGACCTTACCGGCTTCACAGCGAAAGCGTCTGGAAATGCTGGCGGAGGAAACGAAGCAACGGCATGTTGACTTAAAAAAGAGTGTTTCAACCTTGCAGGATTCACTGGATTATTTGAGATTGAGTATTAAGTATTTATTATTTGATCTGGAAGCTACCCGGCGTGAAAACTCATATTTGCGGAAAATGCTGGACGAAAACAATAAGTAGGCCATTGGCTGAAATCGATAGAACAGGCTACCTGGGGTGATAAATCCCCTTTGAGGTATAAAATCGGCCTTTTAATCGACGTTTTTACGCGTCACCATAGATTTTGTCATAACCATCAATAAAAGCAGTCTCAGATTTTTTTGGGACTGCTTTTTTTATATGAACAGGCCGAAGGGGATTTTCAGCAGGTGTCGCCAGAGACTGTTTTTTGGTCCTGCGTTGGTGGCCAGGCGAGTCGGTTTTATTGAGTGAGTCAGTCGTTGGGTTCCAGGGAGTGGTATAAAGCATCTCGTTTTACGGGTGTCAGGTTGGTTTCCAAAATCATCTCGCGGATCTGTTGTTCGGTGAGTACGTCATTGGGGTTGTCGGTTTTTTTATCGACTATTTTGTATGTTTGGACTGTGCCGTCGAGGTCGTTGGCGCCGAAACATAGAGCGATCTGTGCGAGTTTTTCGCCCAACATCGGCCAGAATGCCTTTATGTGAGGAATATTATCGAGCACTAAACGGCTGATCGCGATAGTTTTTAATTCGGAAATTGCATCGATTTTTTTTGGGGATGTTTTCCCGGCCGTATCGGTGGGGGGGATGTAGGGGAGAGGGACGAAGCTTTGAAAGGCTCCCCGGCCTTTCTGGAGTGAGCAGTCCTGAAGTTTTCGAAGCGTAAAGAGGTGTTCAATCCGTTCGGCTGGTGTTTCCTGGTAGCCATAGAGCATGGTGGCATTGGTCATCATGCCGAGGGCGTGGGCGGTAGCGTGGACATTAAGCCATTGGTTCGGGCGGGCTTTATTGGGGCAGAATCTTTCGAAAAAGTCATCGGATAGAATTTCAGCTCCGCCACCGGGCAGGCCATTAAGACCCGCTTCCTGGAGGTTTTCAAGGGTATTTTTGATGGATTGACCGGATTTATCGGACAGATCAACGATTTCAGCCGCGGTGAAGGCCTTGATATAGAGTTTGGGGCATTTCAATCGGGTCTTTTGGAGCATATTCAGGTAATAATCGTAAGGCAATCCCGGGTTGATGCCTCCAACGATATGGACCTCGGAGGCGCCATTTTGCCAGGCCTTCTCAGCCTGGTCGGCGACGGTCTCCGGGGGCATGATGTAGCTGTCGGGATGGTCCGGGTCGCGTGAGAAGCCGCAAAAATGGCATTTCATACGGCAGCCGTTGGTGTAATTGATGTGTCGATTGACGCAATAGTAAACATTTTTACCCTGATGAGTAAGTTGGCGGTGGTGGGCCCGTTGGCCCAACTGCAAAAGGTCATTGCTTTGGTACAGGGTCAAAGCGTCCTGAATGGTCAATCGTTGGTTATTTCTATTTATTTTCAATTTTTTTGATCCAAAGACATTTTTTTACGTAATAAATGAGTATTAAAGACTTATGACTAGCGACATCTTTTAATAAAGTTTAACAATATTAACGATTATATGGAAAAAATTAAAGAGTAAATGGAACAGCGGACGATATATCTTGTAAGTTTTCTCCCCTCCGGAAAACATCGAGGGTGCCCAAGGGCATTCTCGGTGTTTTCTTTTTTTTTAGCCCGGTAATGAGGTTTTTTCGAGGTATTAAGCAGTCAGAGGGTGTTTTTTAACCTTTCGGTGGGGCAATTTTAATGCAGCTATCACTCATTCGCTGTCCAAGAAGTTTTTGAGAAGGTTGCTGCCCTGTTCTGTGGCGAAACTTTCAGGATGGAATTGAAGGCCTTCGATTTTGAGTGACGGGTTACGGATTCCCATGAGTTCGCCGGTTTCGGTATGGGCGCTGGCGATGAATCCGGAATCGAGGTTTTCGATATTGACGGTTAGGGAATGGTACCGCATGGCCTCAAACGGGTTAGGGATGCCCCTAAAGAGCCCCTGGTTGTCGTGGTGTATCATTGATGTCTTGCCGTGCATACATCGTCTGGCTCGGACGACCTGGCCGCCATAGGCCTGTGCGATGCTCTGATGACCGAGGCAAACGCCAAGCATAGGGATTTTTCCAGCCCAGTACTTAATGATGGTCTCGGAATTGCCTGCTGTATCGGGTGTACAGGGCCCAGGAGAGAGAATCAGATGGGTGGGATTGTAGTTTTCCAAATCCGGTCCGGTCGCCATGTCGTTTCGCAGGACCTGGACCCTGGGTTTTTCTTTGAGAGCTGCCACCGCCTGAAAGAGGTTGTAGGTAAATGAGTCGTAATTGTCAATAATGATAACGGTTTTCATTGATCTGTTATGCCTGAGGTTGCGTTCATCAGTCCATAAAAAAAGCGTAACTCATTGCATGGCAATTTGTTACGCTTTAATACTAGCGGGGACAGGATTCGAACCTGCGACCTCCGGGTTATGAGCCCGACGAGCTACCAGACTGCTCTACCCCGCGATCAGGTTTTATCAGAATAGCTATTATTTGAAATATATCAATATAAATATTTTATTTTTTTTTATTTTTCAAAAAAACAGCATTTTAAGATTATTATCAACGCCACAAGCCGATTTTATATAAAATAAAATTGGCTTGTGGCCGTCGAGTTGGTCAGTTACTATCCATTTCCAGAGGGCTGTCTTCAGGTTTTTCATAATTAACAATGTCTGCCTTGGCCTTGAGGTCCTGGTAGAATTTCTTGGTCGATTCGTTTTTCTTATTGTTTTTCAACGATCCACTGATCTTATCTTTCACTTCATCAAATGGGGTGGTGCTGGCCTCTTTTTTCTCAGTCACTTTGATAATGTGGTATCCAAACTGCGTTTCAACGATATCGGTGATCTGGCCGACTTCGGTTTCAAAGGCTGCTTTGGCAAACGGTTCAACCATTTTTCCTGTCCGGGGGAAGAATCCCAAATCGCCGCCTTGAGCGGAGGAAGGGCAGGATGAGTATTTTTTAGCCAGTGCGGCAAAATCGGCCTCAGGGGCTTTTACTTCTTTTAAGACCTGGTCAGCTTTGGTCTTCGCTTCTTCTTTTTCTTTATCTGACAAGGGTTTACGAGTTTCCATGTCCATCGTCGAGAATAAAATATGACTGGCTTTAACCTGTTCGTCCTGCTTGAAATATTTGTCGAGATTCTCGGTATAGAAATCATTAACTTCTTTATCGGTAACCTTTAAATCGTCAGCATATTTTAGAGATAAAAGCTTCTCCATTGTTAGATATTCTTTAAAACTGGGATTGGATTTTGTCTTTTCCAAATATTCTGCGAGGGTCATTTTCATGCTTTCCTGGATCTCTTTATCAAAATCTTCACGTGTCCATGATCTTGAGGTCAGCACATTCTGGACATTTTCCTCCAAAGCATCTGCGATATCCTTCTCTGTTATAGTAACATTACTATTTTTAGCTTCAATTTCAATCAGCTTTGAATTGATCAGCATATCAATGATCTGTGGTCGCACATTTTTTCTCCAGCCAGCCAACTGTTCTTCAGGCATTTTTCGCTGAGCAAACTGAGCTTCTTCCATTTCTTTGGTATTTGCCAAAATATCGGCTTCGAGGATTTCCAGGTCATTGACTTTTGCGATGACCTTGGTCGGGTCAATTTTAACGGGTTCTACCGGTTTCGGAGTCACGGGCGTTACTGCGACAGGATTGACCGGCTCTGGTGTTACCGTATTGGCCGGAATGGTGTCTGTCTTGTCGGGTGCGGGCTTGGTGGTCTGATCATTTTTAGATACATCCGCCTGGCTATCACATCCGGCAGAAACCAAAAAAACAAATCCAAGAAGAAGGATACTAAGTAGAATTTTCATAAATCGCCTTTCAAAAAAAGTTTTTAAATATTTCAGATACGAATTTTACATTATATTAAAAGTTGAGTGTTTTGTAAACTTATTTATTCCGGCCCCTAGAAATTGGAAAAATTCTTCACATATAACGCCTACCGGCAGCATCAAAAGTGTTTTGAAGCGGATGTTGTGGCTTTTATAATTGGCGTTTTACTTGTCCATATATTTTTTAGAGTCAACCATCAAATATCCCCTTGGAGCCAGCCGCTTTACTTCGTGATATAATCCCATCCGAATGACGGTATGTCATAACTGATAAGTTCTTTTAAAATAAGGAATTATATTGAATGGGAAGCTGGAACGCATTAAGTTGTTCCCTAATCGTTTTCGGTGTGCTCCATAACATCATGGGCTTCTTCGATGAATTGGTCTACCTGCTGAAATTCATGATAGACACTGGCAAATCGAATATAAGCCACTTTATCAAGGTGTCGGAGTTTTTTCATGACAATTTCACCGATCAAATGGGCTTCAATTTCCTGGCCGGCCTGTTGCATGATTTCTTCCTCGATCTCACCGGCCAGGTCGGTGATTTTTTGCATCGTGATGGGTCGCTTATAGCAGGCCTTTTGGACCCCGGAGATGATCTTTGTTTGGTCATAGGGGACCCGGCTGCCATCTTTTTTAGCAATTAATTTGACCACTTCTTCGACGCGTACGTACGTGGTAAACCCCCGATTGCAGCCCAGGCAGTGCCGGCGGCGCCTCACGATGCGTCCTTCATCACTGGAGCGTGAATCTATGACTTTATCTTTGTCGATCTTAC
>JAIPFO010000116.1 GCA_021736565.1 Phycisphaerae bacterium
CATGAGTACCATGATGGAAGGGATCGCACCCTTTAAAACCCTGCTAGGCCACGCCCTGGTCCGGGATGAAAAGGGTCAGGAAATGCACAAATCCACCGGCAACGCCATCTGGTTCGACGAAGCGGTCGAAAAAATGGGGGCCGATGTGATGCGATGGGTGTATTGCGGCCAGAACACGACCAACAACCTCAACTTTGGCTACAGCGGCGGCGACCAGGTTCGCCGGCGTATCTTTGGCACCTGGTGGAACGTTTACAGCTTCTTCGTAAACTACGCCCGCCTCGATGGTTATGACCCCGCCCGTGAACCGGTCCCCTACGACCAGCTGCAGGATATCGACCGGTGGCTGCTCAGTAAACTACAAGTCCTGATCAAAACTTCCAACGAGGCACTGTCCAATTACAATATTATGACTCTAGTCCAGTGTGCCGAAGATTTCATCGAACGGCTGAGTAACTGGTACGTCCGAAGAAACCGCCGTCGCTACTGGCGGCCGAAAAACGATTCCGATGTCGATAAACTCGCTGCCTATCAGACGTTATATCGCGTTCTGACCGACATGACGAAGATCTTTGCCCCGATCACCCCCTTTATGACCGAGGAAATGTACCAGAACCTGGTGCGAACATGGGACACCAATGGCCCGGAAAGCGTACACCACTGCGATTACCCCCGGTTCGATGAAAAGCTATTCGATGAAAAGCTTGCCGGTGACATGGACATGGTCGCTGATGTGGTCAATAAAGTACTAAGCGTCCGGGAAACACGTCAAATTCGTGTCAGACAGCCGCTTAAACGCCTGATACTGGTCGCTGACGAAACGGACGGCCCGGCCTTAAAGCGGTTTGAGTCTCATATTCTGGATGAATTGAACATAAAAGAACTGCAACTCGCTGATAACGCGGGGGATTACGTCACCTACGAAGTCAAATGCAATATGAAGACCCTGGGGCCAAAATTCGGGCGGGACATCAAGACGCTCACGGGATTGCTGGCAGAATTACCTGTTCAGGAAGTCGTTGACTCGGTCTCAAACGCCCAGCTGATCACTCTGAGCAATGATGAAGACAGCTGGGAGCTCAGTCCAGAAGATATCGTCGTGACTCGCAACTTCCCAGAGTCGCTGGTGGTGACCGATACGCCTCGACTCACCCTGATCGTTGATATTGAGATCAATGATGAGCTCAAACGTGAAGGGATGGCGCGTGATATTGTTCGTCATATCCAGCAGACCCGCAAGGACACCGGGCTGGAGATACAAAATCATATTAAAATCACCTGGCAAACGAATGATGACACCTTAAAAGAGGCGATTAACGAGCACCAGGACTATATCCGTAGTGAAACACTGTGTGATGAAATGGGCAACGGCGATGTGGCCGGGCCGGATGTCAAAGAAGTGAATATTACCGGGACGACCTTAAAACTTCAGGTCGAAAAAACCTGTTGAGGTATTTTTATGACGAAATCGAGAAAACACGACCAATATCAGAGAATTCAGGAGCAATTATCTGATTTATTGACCAAAACGGACGACCCGATCGCCCGGATGGCGACGATCGTTGCGGTTTTGCACCACAAAATGCCCGATTTTTTCTGGACCGGCTTTTACCGCCTGGTTGACAACGAGCTTTTAGTGGGCCCTTACCAGGGAACCCTGGCCTGTCAGAAGTTGCAGAAAGATGTCGGGGTGTGCTGGGCGGCAATAATTCGCAATGAAACCGTTGTGGTGCCCGACATTTCAGCCTTTCCGGGTCATATTGCTTGTGATTCGCGTTCAAGATCAGAAATTACTGTTCCCTGCCTGATCGGCAGCAGTGGGGCCAGGGTGGTACTGGATGTTGACAGTACTCAACTCAATACGTTCGACCAGACGGATGCACGGGCCCTTGAAGCCATTGTTCAAATGATATAGTTGACGCCAGCGTCATAAGTATTTTTGATGCGTATTTTCCGCATCTTAAAGACCGATTTTTTAAACGAAAATCGACTTTTGACGTGAACATCATAGTAAAATAGACCCGATAAGTTGCCCTCGTATACTAATTTTTTAGAGCTCATTTTTCGCATCTTAAAAGCTGTTTTTAGTACAAAATATTAACTTTTGCGAGATATAATCATTATGACGAATGAGAAAACGAACCAACGTAAACTTCGCCTTGCCATTTTACTTTCCGGTGGCGGCCGTACTATGGTTAATATTGCGGACTGTATTAAACGCGGGGAGCTTAATGCCGAAATTGTGACGGTTATCAGCAGTCGCCAGACGGTTGCGGGAGTGCAACGGGCAAATGAACTGGGGCTGATACCTCAGATTATCCGCAAAAAAGACATACCCGATATTGACGCATTCAGTCAGCACATTGTCGAGGTTCTGGACAATGCCAATGTTGACCTGGTTTGCCAGTGCGGCTGGTTGTGTTTGTGGAAGATCCCAGAGCAATATAAGAACAAGGTGATGAATATTCATCCCGGACTGTTGCCTGATTTTGGCGGTCAGGGGATGTATGGCCACCATGTGCATGAGGCGGTGCTCAAAGAAAAGCGGTTGATCAGCGGATGTACGGTTCATTTTGTAAACGACAACTATGATGCCGGGCCGGTTATTTTACAACGCGCGTGCCCGGTGGTCGAAGATGATACACCCGAGAGCCTGGCGGCGAGGGTCTTTGAGCAGGAGTGCAAGGCGTATCCCGAAGCGATCCGGCTTTTTGCCGAGGACCGGCTTGGCATGGTTGAAGGGAAAGTGGTCATAAAACCCTCAGCGTCATAATGATCGTTGCCTGTTGTTTTTCGGGACCAACGGCTTTTTTTTTAAGATTCAAGAAACTGCATCCTCCCTGGCAGATAAGGCAAATATCTCATGTATCAAATTCCATTACCGGCCAAATATCAGAATTTATCTCCTGCTGAGGCATCGGCCATTATCCGGCAATGTCGCGATCAATTAGGGAGTCGTCTTGTTATCCTGGGGCACCATTACCAGCGTGATGAGATCATTGAGCAGTCAGACTTTATTGGGGACAGTCTAAAGCTCAGTCAGATCGCTGCCGCCCAGAAAGACGCGGAGTTTATTGTTTTTTGCGGCGTTCACTTCATGGCGGAATCGGCGGACATTTTGAGTTCGGGCGATCAGAAGGTGCTCCTGCCCGACATGACGGCTGGCTGTTCGATGGCGGACATGGCCGACCTGGACCAGGTTGAACAATGCTGGGCAACCCTTCGGGAACACCTCGGCGACGATAAGACGGTGATCCCGGTCACCTATGTCAACAGTACGGCGGCGATCAAGGCATTTTGCGGGCGTCATGATGGTCTCTGTTGCACCTCGAGCAACTGCCGAGAGGTTTTGGCGTCGCTCTGGGGTCATAGCCCCGATGCCATTATTCTGTTTTTACCAGACCAGCATCTCGGTCGCAATACGGCCTACCAAATGGGCGTCCCGTTAGACGCCATGTGTCTGTGGGACCCTTATGAGTCGGATGGCGGTCTCGTTCCATCGGTGCTGAGGCGGAGTCGCGTCATTCTTTGGGACGGTTTTTGTTCCGTTCACCAGGGATTCACTGTCGAGCAGATCGCCAGGGTTCGCGCTGAAGACCCCACAGTGCGGGTGATCGTTCATCCGGAATGCCCCTTCGATGTTGTACAGCAGGCCGATGCATCAGGCAGTACCGGTTACATTGTAAAGGCCATTGAGGATTCATCGCCCGGGACCCATTGGCGGGTTGGTACGGAGATGAATCTTGTCAACCGGCTGAAAGATCAGATGGCGGAAAAAGGCATTCAGGTGCAGTCTCTGAGTGACTGTCCCTGTTTATGTGAGACGATGTACCGGATCGATCTGAACCATTTGGCCTGGTTGCTGGCCATGCTGGTGGCCTATGTTGATTCGGCCGGCACGTCGCCACTGCACAATCAGATCATCGTTCCGGACGGCATAAAACAGGATGCGGTCAAGGCGCTCAATCGCATGTTAAACATAGGCTGACCGGAGAAAAGAGTTTTCATATCCATTTTAAACATCTACTAGTCCTGGCCTGCGTATTTCTGACCGTTGGCTGTCAATCCCCGGGCAGTCGGAAGGGGCCTGTGTCGCCCCAGGCGAAGCTCACGGGGGCTCTTGAAGCGATCCCGACGGTCAAATCGGTAAGTCGATGGGCTTTACCGGATTTTGTTTCAGGCGTTGAGGGGCCGGCGTTTAAGGTCAGTACGGACCATTATGAGATCTATACGACCCTCACGGACCCCCTTCTTTTGCGTCAGGTTCCGACGTTTCTTGAATCGGCCTTTGCACAATACACCACCGTACTGGACCCGGGATCATCCATTCCTAAAAAGATGCCGGTCTATTTTTTCAATACCCGCGTGCAATGGGAAGCCTTTACGGTAGGCTGGGCAGGCGCGCAGGCGGAGAACTATCTTAAGATTCAGGCGGGCGCGTACTACTCTAAAGGGGCTTGCGTGGCTTACCATATTTCCCGGCAGTCTAATTTTTCCGTTTTGGCCCATGAAGCCTGGCATCAGTATAACAACAACGTTTTCCGGTATCATCTGCCGGCATGGCTTGACGAGGGATTGGCGACCCAATTTGAAGCCTATCGTTGGAAGGGAGGAAAGGTGATTTTCGATGCCCGTTTGAACGGAGGTCGGCTCTTTGCCTTAAAGAAGAGTATTCGATCGGGCCAATTCTTTTCAATTTCCGAACTGCTCCAGCTTGACGCCGGGAAAATTCTGTCTGTTTCGAAGCAGGAGACATCGCATCACGGCAAAAGCAACCCGCGGGTTGTTGCCTATTACGCTCAAATTTATGCGCTCACCCGTTTTCTACAGGAATATAATTATTCGTATTACCTGGCGGGCTTTGACAAGATGCTTTTCGACGGGTTTCGGGGTCGTTGGGCGTTGAGTGCTGCCGACGGTCAGGAAGCGTTTCAGAAGGAGCGTAATCCTACCCGGCAATGGAACTCTCGTGTGGGGCCGGAGATCTTTAACCGCTACATTTCGGCGGATGTTAAGCTCTTGGAAAACTCATATCGTCTTTACTGCAAACAGCTCATTGCCAATGTTCATTTTAGCCGATAAGTCGCCATTGGGTTTTTTTTTTTGAAGCCGGTTTTTCTGCGTCATAGAGACGGACTGGCGTCATTTTTGGATTTATTTTTGACCGGTTCTTTTTTGGCGTTATCGCCGGGTTTCTTTTCCGTGGCGGTTGCGTCTTTTTTGGTCGTGCTGACACTATCGGTATCCGCCTTGGCGGATTTTTTGTAGCTCTCGCTTCGATAATCGGTTTCGTAAAAGCCACTGCCCTTGAAGATCACCGCCGAGCCGATGCCCAGGAGTCGCCGCACTTTATTTTTACCGCATTCGGGGCATTTTTTTATGGGGTCGGCGGTAATGGACTGGAATTCTTCGAACTTGTATTCGCAATGATCGCATTTGTATTCATAGGTCGGCATCGTATCACCTTGTTTCGTTTTCGTTGAAGTCGCCGGACAGATCCGATGGGTCGGTTGGCTGTTGGGGTTGTTGTTTCTGGGATGGTTCAGGTTGTTCCTGGGGCGGTGCTTTGGCGACAGACACTTTAGCGGGCCGGATGGTTCTTTCGTTCATAACATACCCCCGGGCCAGTTCCCTGACGACAGCGTTCGGGGCGACCTGGTCGCTCACCTCTTGCATCAGCCCTTCGTGGAGGGCCGGATTGAAATCGCACCCGGGATGCACGACGATGGGTTCGAGGCCCTGGGCGGTAAAGATACTGATCATGTGATCGTAAACAATTTTGACACCCTCGAGGATGGCGTTGGGGTCCTGCGTATCGGTCCCTTTATCCAGGGCGTGCTCAAAATTATCCAGGACTGGCAGAAGGGACTTGACCAGGTTTTCTTTGGAGAACTCACCGGCCTGTTCGATCTGTTTGAGAGCCCGCTTCTGGTAGTTCTGGTAATCGGCGGCCAGTCGCTGATATTTGAGTTGGAGTTCACCGAGTTGCTGCTCTGTATCCGTTACGCTATCGACAACATTCAGATCGGGTTGATCGTCATGGGTTCGATCGGCTGGATTTTCAACATCGGCCTGGTTGGTGAATTGGCTGGATCTTATATTTTTATTTTTTTTCTTACTCATAGTCGTTTGGGCTTTGTAATCGAGAGTACATTGGTACTATTTTATGGTGTCGCCTGGAGGCGATCTATTTTATCGCCCCGGGCATATCTCATTATTCATCATCGCCGGCGAGGTACTCTTTGAGTTTATCCATGAACTTTTTTCGTTCCGGCGCGACAGTCTTATGTTCTGTTTCGGCAAATTGCCGTAAGAGTTTTTCCTGTTGTTTATTCAATTTTTTCGGAATTTCGATAAGGATCTGCACCAGGAGTGAACCGCGAAGTCCGGTTTGTAGATTCGGCAATCCTTCATGTTTAATTTTTAAGACTTCGCCATGTTGGGTTCCGGCAGGGATGGCAACTTCCTGCCTGCCGTTGAGGGAAGGCACTTCAATTTTCGCCCCCAGGGTGGCTTGCGTAAAGCTGATGGGCACCCGAACGACGAGGTCATCGTCATTTCTCAGGAGCAAGGGGTGGGGTTGCACCTTCATATAGCAGTAGAGATCTCCGGAAGGTCCGCCATGTTGGCCGGCTTCGCCTTCGCCGGTAATGCGAACGGCCTGGCCATCACTGATACCCGCCGGAATTTTTACGGATACTTTTTTTTGCTTAACCACGGTGCCTTCGCCATGGCAGGTTTTGCAGCGATGGGTGATGACTTTTCCCTTGCCCTGGCATTGTGGGCAGGTGGTCACCATTCGGAACAAGCCGCCCATCCCGGTTTGTGCGACCTGTCCCTGTCCGCCACACTGTTCGCAGGGCTGCAAGTCATGGCCGGGTTCGGCGCCGTTGCCCCCGCAATGGTCGCAATGGTCCCGGCGTTTGAACTCAATTTTTTTTTCAACGCCGGTTTGAACTTCCTTGAGGGTAAGTTCGATCTGGGTTTCAATATCGTAACCCCGCGCTTGTCGCTGGCCGCCGGTTCGTCCGCCGCGTCGTCGACCGCCGCCGCCGAAAATACCGCCCCCGAAAATATCGTCAAACATACTGAAGATATCGTCGAAACCCATATGGCTGAAGTCATGCATTCCCGCGGCGCCTCGCAGTCCTGCATGGCCATACTGGTCATACCGCTGGCGTTTTTCGGGGTCACTTAAGACTTCATAGGCCTCGGCACATTCTTTAAACTTTTGTTCCGCGCCCTTGTCATCTCTATTTTTATCAGGGTGATATTTCAGCGCCATTCGGCGATAGGAGCGTTTAATCTCTTCGGGATTGCTGTCAGTCCCTACTCCCAGTGTTTCATAATAATCTTGCTTGGAGGGCATATTTTTCGATTCCAGGTATCAGAGGTCCCCACGGGACTAAGAAATAATCAGCATGGGCAAGGCCCATCCAACAAAGAAGCGACCGCCGTCCCCTGGCTTTTCGTTGATAAAACACAACGCTAAGGTTCGGGGCGGCGGTCGTTTTGTGGGTATACGCTATTTAGCTTACCGCGCCAATGGCGGGTTCTTCATCGTCTTTGAGGTCGGTCACCAGGACATTGGTGGTCAACATCAGGCCGGCCACACTTGCAGCATTCTGCAGGGCGGAGCGGGTCACCAGGGCGGGATCGATGATCCCCTCTTCAAGCATATCGACGTAAGTTCCCTTCGCGGCGTTATAGCCGTAGGCGCCTTTCTGCTCGAGGATTTTCGCGACGACCGTTGCGCCGTCCTGGCCACTATTATTGACGATCTGCCGGGTGGGATAGGTTATCGCTTTGGCGATAATATCAAATCCGAACGCTTCATCGGTCGAGATCTCTTTGCGTGCATCCTGCACGGCCTTGACGGCCCGGAGGTAATCGACCCCTCCGCCGGGGACGACGCCTTCTTCGGTGGCGGCGCGTGTGGCGTGCAGGGCATCTTCCAGGAGGTCTTTGCGTTCTTTCATTTCAGTTTCGGTCGCGGCCCCGGCTCGTACGATGGCAACGCCACCGCTGAGTTTGGCCAGCCGTTCCTGTAATTTTTCTTTATCATAATCGCTGGTCGATTTTTCGATCTGTGTCAGGAGCTGATCCAGTCGGCCTTTAATGTCTTTCTTCTTGCCGGCCCCTTCGATAATGGTCGCATTGTCTTTGGTGACAATGATCCGGCGTGCCTGGCCCATCTGGCTCAGTTCGACATTTTCAAGACTGATGCCGAGGTCTTCGGTGATGACCTGGCCGCCGGTGAGAATGGCGATATCACTGAGGAGTGCTTTACGTCGGTCGCCAAAGCCGGGGGCCTTGACGGCGCAGATATTGAGTACGCCGCGTAGTTTATTGATCACCAGGGCGGCGAGGGCTTCGCCTTCGACATCTTCAGCGATGATCAGTAAGGGTTTTCCGCTGGTGGATATTTTTTCAAGGAGGGGGACCATTTCGCGGAGGTTGCTGATTTTTTTCTCATGAATGAGGATATAGCAATCTTCCAGGATGGCTTCGAGGGTATCGGGCTTGGTCATAAAATAGGGTGAGAGATAGCCTTTATCAAACTGCATCCCTTCAACGACTTCCAGCTCGGTTTCGATTCCCTTGCCTTCTTCGACGGTAATGACGCCGTTGGCCCCGACTTTATCCATGGCGGTGGCGAGTAGTTTTCCGATTTCAGGATTGTTATTGGCCGAAATGGAACCGACCTTGGCGACGTCGCTGCTGTCTTTGACTTTCTTGCTCTGTTTGGCAATGGAGTCAACGACGACGTCGACGGCCTTTAATATCCCTCGCTGGAGCGCCATGGGGTTGACCCCGGCGGCGACGAATTTCACGCCTTCGTTGAAAATCGCCTCGGCGAGGACCGTGGCGGTTGTGGTGCCATCTCCGGCATTATCGGAGGTTTTACTGGCCACCTGGTTAACCATTTTAGCGCCCATATTTTTAAAGGGATCGGGCAGTTCAATTTCTTTGGATACAGTGACACCATCTTTGGTCACCCGGGGTGAGCCATAGCTTTTCTGCAGGACGACATTTCGCCCTGTCGGGCCCATTGTCACTTTGACGGCGGCGGCCAGCTGTGATAAGCCGTCCTTCAACTCCCGTCTTGCAGTTTCGTCAAACATCATTTGTTTGGCCATTGTTAGTAAACTCCATTATAGTAAAGCGTCAGGTAAATTACCCGGGCTTTGGGTTTCAAATTGCGAACTTCATAAAGAAGACTCTGGCTATTGTCAGATACTATCCCAGGACAGCGAGGATTTCGCTTTCGCGTAAGATCGTGTATTTTTCCTGGTCAATTTCCACTTCGGTGCCGGCGTATTTTCCGTAGAATACTTCGTCGCCGACTTTGACACATAATGAGCCGCGTGAACCATCTTCGAGCATTCGGCCGGGGCCGGTGAAGGCGATTTTACCCCGTTGGGGTTTTTCTTTGGCGGATTCCGGTAATACGATACCACCGGCGGTTACGGCTTCGGCCTCACACTGTTTGATCACCACTCTGTCATCTAAGGGTTTGATAGTCATTATTCATTGCTCCTGTCATCAATATATTTTGTAATATTTATTTATAAGATTTAAAAATTTAACATTTTGGACTTTTGGAAAGCCGGGGGGAAGATCGTTTATACTTTAAACGATTACATCATGCCGCCCATGCCACCCATGCCGC
>JAIPFO010000117.1 GCA_021736565.1 Phycisphaerae bacterium
CCGGTATATCAAACGCCAGATCGGTTTTAGTATTCCCCAATGCCGCGTCATTACTCTTTAAAGTGCGGGCATCCGAAAGCGTCAGCCGGACCATGCCCTTCTGGCGGGTTGGCGACAGGTTGATCACCTTCACGCTGAATGCCAGCTCATCGCCTTCACGCAAAAAGCGGGGCGCGTTGGGCTGGACCATAATATCCTTCTGCGTGATCACTGAATCGGTCAGGAAGCCGGCGCGGAGTTCTTTATCATGGGCGAATGCCATAAACTTCCACGTCGTCAGCGCCTCCGGCATGGTAAACGCCAGGTTGACGCTGCCATCTTTATTGGTGGTCAGGTTCGGGAAAAAGAACGCCGTCTCCTGAAGGTTTTTCCGGGCCGATACCTTCTCGAGGTTCGCCTTGGGCTCTGGGGCCGGTTCTCCTGGTGCTGCCGATGCTGCCGGCGCGTCCGCTGTCTTTGCTGAGGCCCGCATTGCCATGGGAGCTGCACTTTCAGCAGAAAAATCGGCCATGACCATACTATCAGTTTCGACCCCATTCCTCATGCCCATGCCACCGATCGCGCCCTTTTCAAGCCGACGGGAATATAATCGATATTGTTGATATGCAATGATATCCTGGGGAAAGGCCCGATACTGGAGGCTGTATGATTTATACTGTATCGGCCAGCTCCCATCTAAATAGTTAAATTGGTCCATACTGTTCTGTAACGCCGAATTCATCCGCGACGCATCCTGATAGAACACATTAAAAGCATTCATCCAGCGGTGCGGCAGATAGGCATCCAGCGATTCATCATACAAAGCCGCGGCCATCTCAGCAACGGCTCCCTCGGCATTGGGGCCGGTGACGGTGGCGGTCCAGGTCTCTTTTTGGCCCGGTTCCAGCTTGGAAGTATGATGGGCCCACTGGATGCCCAGCTCTTTATTCGACCACGGCACCTCAACTTTACGCTGGGTGACATAGGCCCGGTTCTCGCGCACCTGGGTGACCCGCAGGGTAAATCCACCCCGCATTCTTTCGGTCACCGCCTGCTCGACAACCGCCACGGTCCGGCCATGCTCGGTCCAGTAAGCCAGAAGCGGCTTGTCGCGATGAATGACCTCAATGTACGCCCGTCCCTGGTCGTAGCCGGTGCCCCACATCGCGGTATAGCTTTCCCCCGGCGCCAGCGACCACTTGGGAGCGGCGACCAGGTTGGGAATTTTCAGCTCAAATTGTTTGGCTGTGGGGTCAAGCACCTGGATCGGCAGCCTGGCGGTGACTTTATTGCCAAATTTGTCCCCGGTTTCCAGCATGGCCCGGTAAAGCCCGGTAGCCAGTTGCAGTTCCAGCTTGGCGAGCCCTTCTTTATTCGTTGAAAATTCCTGTTCCACTACCACAGCGCCCAACTCCCACGAATTAGGATTCGACAGGTCCGGCTCGGCGTCCTGGCCATTCCCCCCAGGCCCCATCATTCTCCCGCCGCCATAGTAACCCCTCGGATAGCCTGTCAGTTCAGCCCGGTGAACCTTCTCCGGCGGCTTGAGCTTGTAGACTTTGACCGTCCCCCGGGCGGCCAACGCTTCACCATCCAGGGTTTGCGTGGAGATTGTAACCTCCACCGGTTTGCCTTTTTCCTGCCAGTCCACAGCAGTCAATTCCGCCTTAAGGGCCGTATAGCCAACATGGACCGTCTTCTGGTCCGAACGGGTCTCACCACTGCTGTCGGTTACATCGGCATAAACCGTGTAACGGAACGTTGGCTCATCTTTCCTGGGCGCCGTCCGGTCGGGCGCCGCGGTAAATGTAATGTCAAACGTGCCGTCCACCGCCGATGTAGCCGTCCCATGCGATATCTCCTGGCTGCTGCCCTGATTCGGGGGCATCCACCAGTAACACCACCGCCACCAGACCGGGTATTGCACTTGCCGGACGACCCGGTAGCTCACCTTCGCCCCGTCAATCGCCGCGCCGGTATAACTGGTAGCGGTTCCGGTCAATTGAACCGTATCATCCAGCTTCGACTCCTCCTTCGGTGCCGCCAGGGTCACTTTAAACTTGGGACGCTTGTATTCTTCTACAGTAACAGCAGCACTCCCCCGCCCATTGCCCGTACTGTCTATCCGCATCCGCCCCATCACCCTATCGCGCGGCGCGGTAAAACTCCCGTGGAACGAGCCGTAATCATTGGCCGTATGCGTTCGACGCTCGATCTCCTTGCCGTTGTGATCACGGAAAATAACCGCCACTTGGGCCCCGGAAACCACCTTGTAGTCATCTTTTTCCCGGTCAGCCCGGATGGCCAGCCCCTTGTAATTAATCGTCTGGCCGGGACGATAGAGCGAGCGGTCCGTGAAAAAATATGTCTGCAGGAATGGTTTCTCACTTGAGTCCCTCAGGTAATTTGAAATACCGTTATTCGTCGAAATTCGGTGCCCGCCACTACTGGCCAGTAGTGTATATCCCTGGTATCGACGTTCTTCCACTGAGAAGTCAAACAGCCCATCCCGGTCGGTCTCCACAGGCGCCACCGCCACCGCAAGGCCTTTTGTGTCCCGGTACCAGGCTTTAACCACCGCATCCTTCACCGGCTCACCGGTGATAGCGTTGAGGACAAAGCCGCCGATTTTTCCATTGCCATAACTTTGCCGTATGACCATTGCCAGCTGACTCACCCAGCAGGTCGTATAATTCGTCACATTCTCCCTGACCTTCTTGAAATCCTTATCGTGACTCGAAAAAACAATATAAAAGCCCGGCTTTAGATCCTCAGGGGTCGCGATCTTTTTCTCACGCATCTTATAGTCATCCGTCTTCGGCAGCTCAGCGCTCCATTGGCTGACCGGTTCCTTCTCGAGCAGGGCTCTAACCTGATCATGGTCGAAGCGATCCCTGTATTTACCCTCCATAAGCTGCTCCCAGTCGTATTCAACCATGCGGAAGTAAACCTTCTCGATATTGCGGTATTGGAGCTGGATCTCCGGTGCCGGGGAGTTCCAGATACGCTCGACGCTGATCGTGGCGACCTTCGATTCTATCTCCTGCACGAGGGTATAACACTCAACGCCGCCGGGGGTGTCAGGAAACGCCTGCTCTCCTTGTTTGGCGATTTCGCGGGCCTTAACCAGGTCTCCGGCATTTTTGACCTGACTGGCCAGCTTGGCGCGGGCCCGGGCAGAAATCCGATGGTCGGCCCATTTATTGATAAACTTTTCCAGTGCCGTGTTGTAGCGTTCGTCTTTACTTTCGCCATAAGCATTGTTATAGCCATAAACCAGACGTGCCAGGTCGGCGTCGATCAACGCACTGGGGTCAGGGTCATTCTTATGAAATGTAATAAGCGATTGAAGCAGTTGTATCGCCTTAAGCTTCAGCGATGCGGTATCGGTGGCCTCAACCTTCCATCCCAGAAATTCCTCAACACTCCCCAATGCGGGTGTATCCGCCGAAAAATCCCACGCATCCTGCGCCGCCGCCCCTGCCTGCTCCCCGGAGGAGTAAAACCGCAGCGCCTCATGCGCGATAAAATCATAGAGAGTCGGCCGGAAGCTGTCCGGCACATTGCCCCGGGTCAGCAAATCATCAAAATCGGCGATCGGAGTCTTTTTTAAGAGGGCATCCGAGGCCAAAGCCGCGGTGAAATGCTTATCGATCTCTGCCAGGATGCGAGGCAAAGCCCAACTCAGAATGTCATCGCCGGGGGCCTCGGCGGTTTGGGTTCGCTGCATGAACCGCCAGCGGTTTTGCTGGAAAAAGTTCCAATACCAGTGGGCCAGCACCGTTTCCAATACCGGATGTGCCTCTTTGGGCCAGTTGCCGATTTCCGCCTGCAACCGGGCGATGTTCTCTTCGGCCTTGTGCCCTTCGATTTGGCCTTGATAGGCGATTTTTTTGGCCAATGCCTTAACCGCCTCGGCATATTTCTCATCTGCCAGGGCTTCTGTGATGATCGGCTCCAGGTGTTCAATGGCCGTTTTAGGCAGGCCTTTCTTTATGGCCGCATCCACCTGCTCCCACTGTTTTTCACGGGAAGTCGCCTCAGCGGCCGTTAGCGATGGGATCAGGGTCAGCTGACAGGTGAAAAGGACGGTGATCAGAAAAGCCATTTTTTTCATGTTACGCTCCTAATGTTTGTAACTATCTAATGGTAATGCTCGCGTCAAAAATGAATTTTAACACGCAAAAACTTCGATTGAAAGCCAAAATAAACAATACGTTTGAAACTGGCGTTTCTATTGTGACGAAATAATTATAGGTCAGGTTTCATGAAAAATCTTTTTTTATGAGTAAACAACTTAAAAAGTTATTGAATAAGTACTTACTGAAAACAGACTCTTCCTGAAAAAGCGATGAACTGGCTTTTTAACCCAAAGAACTCTGGCCTGTTTTCTCGCCAAACGGGTTCCAAAATATGTACGACACTGGCGGCATATTTTATTTACATGAACATTTATATGTTTATACTTATAATGTGGATCATTCATGAAAAATAAAGATGTTAAAATTAAAAATCGCCTGCTGGCCGTGATGCCCCTGAACCGCTGGATGGCGTTGATCGCCATCCTCCTGGCAAGTACATCACTGATTTTTGAATATGGCCTTGAAAACTGCCCCATACCACGGAATATACTGCTCGCTGCGGATGTCTTATCGGCATTATTGATCTTAGGCGGTAAGGTCTATAAATGGGTCCTGATCCATCGGCAGAGCCTCGCGCATTACAGACCGCTGTGGGATATGGCCTTGCTGGTTGCGTTATTGATCTCATTTATGATCGCGCCCCGCTGGTTTGTAACGATCGACCCCGCTTATGTACGGTGGATTTCCTTTAAAATATACCTGCTGATACTGATAATGACCTATTGGGGACGGTTTAGCGTAACCGTCGCCGCTAAAGGCCCCACCCGTGCGATGGTGCTGAGTTTTGCCCTGATCATCACGCTCGGTTCGACACTGCTGATGCTCCCTCACACGCAACGTATCGGCAGGTTGGGATTTACTGACGCGGTTTTTACCGCGACCAGTGCCACCTGCGTGACCGGCCTGGTTGTATGCGATACCGGCGGCGATTTCACCCGCCTGGGCCAGTCGGTTATTTTGGCGTTAATCCAGATTGGCGGGTTGGGGATCATGATCTTTGGTGCTACCTTTGCCTTCCTGATCGGCAGCCAGCTATCGCTTCGGGAATCCGTAGCGATGCAAGATATCATGAACGAACAGAGCCCCGGGCGCGTTGGCCGTATTGCGGTATTTATCTGTATCATAACCTTCACCATAGAGCTGATCGGGGTATTTTGTTTGTATGGGATGTGGGATGGCGACCCGGTACGGGGAGGGCGTCTGTTCCAGAGCCTGTTCCATTCGATCAGCGCGTTTTGTAATGCCGGGTTTTCATTGCAGGCCGATAGCCTCATTGGCCAGCATGACTACTGGCGGGTTTATACGGTGATGTGTCCGTTGATCATTGTTGGCGGACTGGGATTTCCGGTTTTGTACAATTTATGGGGGATGGCCATTGCCCGGATAAAGCGATTATTGACGGGTAAGACTATTCCAGTAAAGCAGTTACGGTTAACCTTGCACAGTAAAATTGTCCTGATCGCTACCGCCTGCCTGCTACTGGGTGGATGGGGCATATTGCTCGTTTTAGAAATAGTCCGCCCTGATCGTATGGCACACCCCTTAAGCGTCGTGGCGGTTCTGGATTCTCTTTTTAACGCGATTACCGCCCGAACGGCCGGTTTTAATACGATGGAGATGAACCACCTGTCAGCCAGTTCCAAACTGGTGATGATCGTCCTGATGATGATCGGGGGATCTCCTTCCTCGACGGCCGGCGGCCTGAAAACGGTCACTTTTGTTGTGATGGCCCTGGCGATCTATGCGACAATTCGCCGCCGTCAGCAGGTTCATATTTTCAAGCGATCGGTGCCGGTTCTGATCATTCGCCGGGCAGCGACATTCATTATGCTTTACGTTATGTCCTTGTGGCTACTGACGTTACTGCTAACGATCACCGAACATAGTTTAGGGGCTGATATCCTGGATCTGCTCTTTGAATCGGCGTCCGCTTTGGGGACGGTTGGGCTCTCCACAGGGGTCACAGAACATCTCTCCACCGCGGGGAAGTGGGTGATCATTGCGGGAATGTTTATCGGACGATTGGGGCCATTGGGGTTATTGGTGGCCTTGACATTTAATATTCCCCCCCATAACTATGACTACCCCAGTGAGCCATTGGTAATTGGGTAATCATGCCCCCAGCGTCATCCCCGGCGCAGCGGGTTTTAATCCCGTTTTTCGCCTCTTAAATGGCGATTTCAATACTGATAAATGGCTTTTGACATGGGAGTCATTGTTCTATAAAAACGTATCACGACAGGAGTTTTAAAAAATGGATAAATTTGCTGTTATTGGTTTGGGGCGTTTTGGCAAACAGTTGGCCCGAGCGCTCACTCAGACCGGCGCCGAAGTCATTGCTATTGATAAAGATAAGCGGATCATCGAGCAGA
This sequence comes from Phycisphaerae bacterium, assembly GCA_021736565.1. Lineage (GTDB taxonomy): Bacteria > Planctomycetota > Phycisphaerae > Sedimentisphaerales > SM23-30 > JAIPFO01. Next base: position 6,494 of record JAIPFO010000117.1, read on the forward strand.
TCAGTAACGAGGTGACGGTTGCTGTGCGAATGGATAGTACGGATGAAGATGCTCTGAGGGCCCAGGGGATCGATAAAATAGATGTTGCTATCGTTGGTATCGGCTTGAATTTCGAGGCCAATCTGCTGACAACGGTAGTTTTGAAGTCTATTGGGGTTAAGCATGTCTGTTCGCGGGCAGAGCGGCAGCTGCATGGTAAGATATTACGGCGGGTTGGGGCCGATGAGATTATTTTCCCCAAGGATGAAAGTGCCCAGCGATGGTCGTTCAAGCTGCGGGCCCCTCAGATATCTGAGAAGCTGGATTTTGCCCCCGGATTTTGCCTGGCTCAATATTCAGCCCCGGAAAGTTTTAATGGTAAGTCTATTATGGATCTGAACTTACGTCGTAAGTTTCAAGTGAACCTGATTGGACTTCGTCGGGCCGAAGATGTCGAACTGGCCCAGAATTTTGTAAATGTTCCCATGCCGGAAACCCTCATTCGTACCGGCGATTTGTTGTGGCTGATCGGTTCGGATGATTCATTAGCCAAATTACCCAACAAATGACCAGCGTTCGCTGGACCTCATCTGGCAGGGCCAACGCTGAATGATCATCTAAAATGCCCATTCTGCCTAAAATACAAATTCCTATACCATTGAACCAGCGTTCGCTGGACCTCATCTGGCAGGGCCGACGCTGAATGATCATCTAAAATACAAATCCTATATCATTGAATTATCCCGTCAATCAGGGTATAGTGATGGTTGGGTTAATAGTCCATATTGGCACCGGTGTCTACATTACCGTAATTGCTTTCATATAAACACTTAAGAGAAATTAAATGCCCCAGAATCTATATATTATTGATGGTCATGCCTTGATCTATGCCGCTCATTTTGCCCCGTTTAGCGGCAGCCTCAACGCCCCCGACGGTGAGCCGACCAAGGCGACGTTAATCTTTACTAATACAGTACTTAAGCTATTAAACAGCAAGGCTCCTGACAAGCTTGTTGTGGCGATGGATGCCCGGGGCAAGACGTTTCGCCATGAGATGTATGAGGCGTATAAGGCGAATCGGCCGGAAATGCCGGAGGAGTTGCCCGTTCAGATCGCCAGGATCGATGAGATTCTCGCGGCGATGAATATTCCGGTGTATCGCGTGGAAGGTTATGAGGCGGATGACCTGATCGGTACGCTGGCCAAACAGGGGGAGGCCAACGGGTTTAAGGTTTATATCTGCTCCAAGGATAAGGACTTAGAGCAATTAATGTCCGACAATGTGAGCATGTACGATATTAAGAATGATGAGGTTATGGATGTGGAGGGGCTGATGACGAAAAAGGGAATTCGGCCGGACCAGGTGATCGATGTGCTGACATTGCAGGGGGATACCAGTGATAATATTCCCGGTGTGCCGGATGTCGGGCCTAAAACCGCCCTGCAGTGGGTGCAGAAATATGGGGGGCTGGATGCGATCATTGCCCATAAGGATGATATTAAAGGCAAGCGGGGTAATAGTTTACGTGAGAGTATCGAACAGATCGCATTGTCACGAAAGCTGGTGACGATTAGTCGGGATGTTCCGATGCCGGTGGACTTTGAGGCGATGACCGTCACCGGGGCGGATAAGGAAAAACTGGTTGAACTTTATGGTAAGCTCGGATTTAACAAGCAATTAGAGAAATTGGGGGCCGAGCCGGTTGGGCAGGTTCCCGGCAATAGCGTTTCGGTACCGAAGGTGGAGAAGGCTCATTATGTGCTGGTGGAAACGGCGGAGGATTTTGAGGCATTTTTTGCGCAACTTCAGCAGCAGAATCGATTTGCGATCGATACGGAGACGACGGGTCTCAACCCGGTGAAGGCGGATATGGTGGGTTTGAGCTTTTCGTGGAAGGCGGGCGATGGGTATTACCTGCCGGTGCGGGCCCCGCTGGGGTTACCCTGTTTGGATTGGGAAGCGATTCGTGAACCGTTACGGGAAGTACTTGAGGATAAAGAGGTTAAGAAGATTGGCCAGAATATAAAATATGACCTGATCGTTCTGCGAAAGGCAGGAATTAAGATGCGTGGGGTCGCTTTTGATACGATGCTGGCCTCGTATGTGCTGTTTCCCGACAGGACACGTCATAATATGGACAGTCTGGCCCTTGATCATCTTGGTCATGAGACGATGAAAATTGAGGCGTTGATCGGTAAAGGCAAGAACCAGTTGACTTTCGATATGGTGGATACCCAGACGGCGACGGACTATGCCGCTGAGGATGCAGATATTACCTGGCGGCTGGGGGAATATTTTGATAAATACATGTCAGATAAAGAGTTAAGGGAGCTGTTTGAGGCCGTAGAAATGCCGTTGGTGGCGGTTTTAGCCGAGATGGAATACAACGGCGTGGCACTGGATGTGCCGTGGTTGAAGAAGCTGAGTAGTAAGATCACCCGGCGGATGGAGGAGCTCACTGAAGCGATCTATACGGCTTCTGAGAGTACGTTCAATGTGGATTCCCCTAAGCAGCTCTCGGAGGTGCTGTTTGTCAAGCTGCAATTGCCGGCGGGCAAGAAGACCAAGACGGGGTATTCGACGGACCAGGAGGTGCTTGAGGGGCTGATCGCCCATCATCCGGTTGTCTCGTTAGTCCTTGAGTACAGGCAACTTAGCAAACTTAAGGGGACCTATATTGATAAGCTGCCGTTGATGATCTGCTCGGAAACTCAGCGGGTACATTGCTCGTTTAACCAGTCGGTAACCGCCACGGGACGGCTGAGCAGCAGCGATCCGAACTTGCAGAATATTCCGATCCGGACGGAGCTGGGTAAGAGTGTGCGCAAGGCATTTGTCGCGCAAGATACTGCTAATACAATCGTTGCCGCCGATTACTCTCAGATCGAGTTGCGGCTTCTGGCCCATTTCAGCCAGGATGAGCAGTTGATGGGGGCGTTTCAGGCGGGTGAGGATATTCATCGGGCGGTTGCGGCGCAAGTCTATGGTATCGCAGTGGATAGCGTTGAACCGGCGCAGCGGTCGAAGGCCAAGGCGGTGAATTTTGGGATCATTTACGGGCAGTCGGCCTATGGGCTCAGTCGGAGTATTGGTATTTCAGTGGAGGAGGCATCGCAGTTTATCAATGACTATTTCAAGCGGTATCCGACGATCAAGGCGTACATGGATAGCGTTGTAAGTGACGCTAAAATGAATG
>JAIPFO010000118.1 GCA_021736565.1 Phycisphaerae bacterium
ATTGTCTTGGCAGGATACTTCAAACACTGAAGAAGACCGGCCAGAGGGACAACAGCATCATTGTTTTTACCTCCGATCATGGCGACAATCTTGGCTCACATCGTCAGATTGGAAAGCAGCTGCCTTTCGAAGAAGCTATTTCTATTCCGTTTATGATACGTTATCCGAAAAAGATCAAGGCCGGTACCGTCACCGATGCGCTGCTTGCTCCGGTGGATATGATGCCGACCGTGCTTTCGCTTGCCGGTGTCAGGTGTCCAGATGTTGACGGCAAGGATATCAGTGCTGCGGCCATGGGAAGCAACACCGAGATGCAGGATGCGGTGCTGATCATGAAATCGATACCCCTGTCGACCAACTGGATCATTAATGGCAACGGCGCGTGGCGAGGTGTACGCACCAAACGTTATACCTATGCAAGAAAATCAGATACCCGAAAGCCCTGGATGCTCTTTGATAACCAGAATGATCCGTTCCAATTGAAAAATCTGGTCGATGATCCGGCCCATGCTCAACTTCAAAAAAGACTGGATAAAAAGACCGACCAGCTTTTAGCCGAGGCCGGTGACCCTGAAGATCCGGCAGTTTTTGCCAAACGGATCCAAAAAGAACGAAACGAACACGGCGTTTCCGACCGATGGAAGGACCTCATGCCGGACCGCGTTAAGCCGGGTTCTTTGTTTGGTTACTAACCCGCCAGCCCTGTTAAACAGATGGTGGTTCATTATAAAGGTCTTATTGGCATCAAAGGCGGCACGCCGTATCGGCTGGTGGTTTTGCCCAGGTTTGATACGATGACGCCGGCGTTTCTGAAGGATATTATACAGTTTGTCAAGAAGGACGCTACGGTTGTAGGTTACCGGCCGAGTGCATCGCCGAGTATGGAAGGTTATCCGGTTTGTGATAAAGAGGTTAAGCGATTGGCCGAAAAGCACTGGGGTAAACCGCCTTATGCCGCCCAACGAGGCTACGGATGTGGGCGTTGTGTGGTGTGCTCTCTGGCGTGTGGATATTACGGATCTGGTCAAGGCCAGGGGCAACAAGCTTCAGATCAAGATCGCTAACTGAATTTTAACCATTCAGTACGCTGTAGGGTCCGCTCAAAATTGCCAAAATCCAACTTGGCCGTTTTGCCCGTACATTCATCGTCACACTTGATTATTCTGTTACAATTTTATATAATTTTCACCATGATCATAGCCCAGACAATAGCCCAAGTACGCCAGAATATTACCGATGCCCGCCAAAAAGGAAAGGTCATTGGCCTGGTCCCGACCATGGGCGGTCTCCATCAGGGGCATTATTCCCTGATTCGCCGGTGTGTCGAAGAATGTGACTATACGGCGGTTTCCATCTTCGTCAACCCCACCCAATTCGCACCCGGCGAAGACCTGAAGGGCTATCCGCGCACCTTTGAGGCGGATTCTGAAGGGTGTAAAGACCTTGACGCCGATCTGATATTCGCCCCGGCTTCTGAGGAAATATACCCAGGGCAGGGTACTGATCCTTCTGACCCGCTCACCTGGATCCATGTTGAAAAGGTTACCTCGCACCTTTGTGGCACATCCAGGCCAGGCCATTTTCGCGGCGTTTGCACTGTTGTCGCCAAATTGTTCAACATTATTCAGCCTGATATTGCCTATTTTGGCCAAAAAGACGCCCAACAGCTTGCGGTTATCCGTCAAATGACCAAAGACCTGAACTTCCCAATTGAAATCATTGGTTGCCCGATCGTCCGGGAAAAAGACGGCCTGGCCATGAGTACTCGCAATAAATACCTCGATTCAGAACAGCGAAAACAGGCTCTCTGCCTCAATAAAGCACTAAAACGTGCAGAGGAAATGATAGTGGCCGGCCAAAAAAACTGCCAGCCAGTCATTGACGAAATGACAAAGGTGATCCAGCAATATCCTCAGGCTAAAGTCGATTATATCTCGATCGTTGACAGCGATTTACTACAACCGGTTACCAGGATCGTCCCGCCTGTCCTGATCGCTCTGGCTGTCCAGGTCGGCCCGGCACGTCTTATCGATAATATTTTAGTTGTCCCAACGGACAAAAAACAGTAGTATATCCTTCAAACGTTGACTTCCGCAGCAAAAGTCCATTATTTATATTAAAAACAGACTTTTATATGTGGAAATGGGCATCAAAAAAACTTATGTCGTTGGCGTCAAAGTTGACAAAAATGATGAGCAACACATATAATGTTAGTGTAGGAATAGAGTATAAAAGGGGCTGTGGAGAGCCATGATCTATATCAGGACGGCAGTCTGCCTTTAGCGGATTAGTTCTGTCTATTGATCGACATTTTTTATTTGCGAATATTGACTTTTGACGCAACCATCTATTATCCCTGAACTTATAAAAAAGAAGTAAAGCTATGCGTTTAAGATTGTTAAAATCTAAGATCCACCGTGCCACAGTAACAGAAGCAAACCTTGACTATTATGGCAGTATCACCATTGACCAGAACTTAATGGACGCTTCGGGTATTGTTGAGAATGAAATGGTCCTGGTGGCGAATATGGGTAATGGTTCACGCCATGAAACCTATGTGATCGCCGGTGCTCCCGGAAGTGGGGTCATTTGCTCCAATGGAGCTGCCGCTCACCTGGTGAGTGCCGGGGATGAAGTCATTATCATGGCGTTTGCCGACTTTGAGCCCCAGGAAGTCGCTGGACATCGGCCCAGGGTCATTCTGGTTGATAAGGAAAATGTACCTTTATCACCCCAACAGCAAAACGCCTTTTAACTCTACTTAACTTTAGTTTTAGCAATAACTTAAGTCTACAGACGGGATTGTTCGGTCTTCTATGCGTCCAGAATTATTTATCATTCCATTCATCAACAAAGGTATTCCCGGTTACGGCCTTATGCTCGTCTTGGGTTTTTTGGCGGCTATCGTTCTATCACGACGAATCTGTAAAAAAAATAATGAAAACCCGGAGCACATTCTAAATTTTGCTGTCTACGCTATGCTCGCCGGTGTGCTGGGCGCCCGGTTGTTCCATGTATTTCACCATTGGAGCTATTACAGCGAAAAACCTGGCGAAATACTGGCCACCTGGGATGGCGGTTTGGAGTTTCTGGGCGGCTTTATTGGTGCCCTTGGCGTCATGATCATCTATTTCAGGCTCAAAAAGCTGCCGGTGCTCAAATTTATGGACATTCTTGCTCCGGCCCTTATGCTGGGGCTGGCGTTTGGTCGTATGGGTTGTACGCTCAACGGTTGCTGTTTTGGCGCCCCGACCGATAGGCCATGGGGCATTCGGTTTCCAGTAACCGTTGATAAGTCAAAATCCCATTTTGGCTGTGATAAGCAAATAAATTCGGAGTATAGTATCCCCCTGAACTATCAATTATACCCCGATCCGCACCGTCACCCTGATAAACCCCTGTTAGAACTGCCAGGCGAATACTACGTCTGGACCGACCAGAAAGGCCGTTGGATCCCCGATCACGATATCGACCGAATACCGGAATCTCAAAGATCAGAATTTACCCGGTACGTCAAATCTCCCGGTGACCTAACCGCCGAGCAGTTAAATGAGCTAAAAACGGGTAAATACCGAATGTTGCCGATCCACCCGGCCCAAACATATTCCATGCTCAATGCATTTATGCTTAGTCTGATTCTGACGTTTTTATTCCGCTACCGAAAACGTAACGGCCAACTCTTCGCTGTGATGCTAATTCTATACGGTCCAACACGTTACCTCATAGAATCACTACGCTGTGATAGTCCTCTGGAAACCTGGGGCCTCACCATTTCACAAACGCTTGGCATCCTATCATTCTTCGGCGGAATCATTATGCTAGCGGCTTTACAGGCCATAAAATCAACAAAATTACCGCCATCGCCATAAGTATTTTTGGAGCCCATTCTCCGGATCTTAAAGAGCAATATGTCGGTTTAAAATCGACTTTTGACGAGGTCAACAAAATTGACTGATCAGTCATAAATGTTACCGTTCAAACAGATTTCGCCTGTCATTTACTGCCAGGAAAAATCGCTGGCGGAAAACGAAACGAGCCCCTGCAAGATTTGTATACTACCGCAGAACAGGTATTAGGCTGTTGAGGGTATCACCGAACATAATGTTTAGCCGCTTAAAAATAGCGATTCTATACCGGCATAAATGAAACACAAGAGACCATAACGGATGTCGGAGTTGCCAAGATGTTAAAACCCCGTACTTATTTTCCGGGGATAACCGGCTGAACCCAGGCGGCTTCAAACTCACCGGGTATATGTGAGTCGGCGTCCGGCCGCGAAGAAATCACTTTGGCCCGCACATAAATTTCATCACCCTTGAATGTATAACTCGCCCTGGCCCCTTTAACCTGAGCCAATACGGTTCCAATTTCGTCACTATAAGTTCGGGTTACAGGCAATGATTTTCCTTCTGCGTTCACCACGGGTTTGCTGCTCTTATCATAGCCTTTTCGTGTCCCGATAAACTGTATCGTATATTCAAGTTCATCTTCAGCATCGACTTGCACGCTCAAGGTGTTGTCTGCATCGCTGATATCACGGAGCAGGACACCGGTTGATGTATAAAAATCGCCGGTCTCCATGGCTTTGAGAATTGATTCCGGGGTAAGAAAACTGCTGCGTACCATGACCCAGGCCTGGCCGGGATTGGCTGCCTTGTTCGCAAAATGGTGGTAATTATGAGCATCGTCTGTGCCAATGCCATATAGAATACCCAAATCAAGTTCGGTTAAACGCTTCGTTAAGATGATATCCCACATCCGTTCAGTGCCGGCATGATTTATATCGCCCGGATTATTCACAGAACCATGAGCATTGTATATTTCAAAGAACTTCATCCCCTTTATTACCATTAAATCTTCGGCAGTTATGGCCCACTGAAAATTCGGATGATTGACATGAGGGATCATCAATTGCCCTGTTTTTTCCCGTTGGGCCAGAACGGCATTCACATTGTTTTGCAATTTCTCGACGGTTGTTTTTCCACCTTGGGGCTTTATGAGTTCCAGCGAATTGATGGCATTGAGGTGAACTCTCTCGGTAATTTCTTCAGCCTGAATTAGTAGAAATTCCCCCGGTTCTTCAAATAAACAGCGAAACTCATTCAACGGTTTCAGTCTGACACTCATGTTCTGGCCATTGGCTTTTGTTTCGACCCAGCGATCTCCATATTGCTTCAAATACTTATCAAAGGTTATGCTTTGTTTAGGGGTTATTGTTTTCCATTTCTGTCCTTGCGAAAGGATATTATGGTCTGATAGAGAAAGAAAATCATAACCGTCGTCTTTATACCACTTTACGACCATTTCAGGAAAATCATCGCCATCGCTCCAGAAAGTATGTGTATGTAAATTCCCTTTCCACCACTTTGACGCACTGTCATCTGATTGGGCCGACTCAGTGGGCATTCCCCAAGAGGTGTTTAGAAGCAGGGCAAAAGCCATTAAAATATATAAGAACTGCGGTTTTCCATATAAATGTTTGCAAGGCATAAAATATTCCTTTTAGGTAATTAGAATTTCACTAAAAATCCCATTGCAGGAGCAAGGGGATATGACTTTACCCCTGGTTTTTACCGCATTCAGAAAAAAATGACTCCCACGTCAAAAGTCATTTTTTAACTCTAAAATCACACTCTAAGATGCGGAAAACGGGCTTCAAAAATACTAAAGACGCTGGCGTCAAAAGTGCAGATATTCGGCGTTCATAATCTACCGCGAGCACTTTGGGAGAAAGGCCCGCAATGACAGTCAACTATAATTGGCCGTTGGGATTATTAAAGATAGCGGACCCGATCCTGAGCATGGTGGCACCTTTCTCTATCGCGGCGATGTAATCCTGGCTCATACCCATGGAGAGATGCTGGAAACTGGGCCCGATGATGTTTTCGCCTTTAATTTCCTCGAAGATCTCTCGCAATCGGCCAAAGCAGAAGCTGCATTTTTGGAGATCGTCTGTATGTGGCGCCATGGTCATCAGACCGACTATTTCCAGATTGGGCAGCGTGCATATCTGGTCGGCCAGTGGAATAACCGCCCCAACCGCCAGGCCGGTTTTCTGTTTTTCTTCACTGGTATTCACCTGCATGAAAATCCTGACCTTATGCTCCAGCCCAAGCCGGGCCGCGGAGGTATTAATTTCTTCGGCCAGTCGCAGAGAGTCCACCGAATGGATATATCCAACAAACGGAAGTATCTGGCGGACTTTATTTCGCTGGAGATGACCGATCATGTGCCAGCGAGGCAGGTAAGTGACCTGGTCGGGATTCAGACCGGCCATCTTTCGATCATGATTAATGGATTCGGCAATGAAAGCATTCCGCTTTACGAGTTCCTGGGGACGGGATTCGCCAAAGTCAGTATGTCCTATTTCCAGGAAATCACTAATGGTATCCACCTCAACGTTTTTTGTCACCGCAATCAGTGTTATTTCCTTGGGGTCCCGGTTGACCCGGGAACAGGTATCGTTAATTTGATCGGCAATTCGTTTAAGGTTATCTTTATATGTTTCGTTTTTCATGGTGTCCTGATAATAAATTATGGCGTCAAAATTGGCTTTTGATGTGGCGGGTCAATGTCCTTAAGCGTTAAGGGTTGATTTTCGTATCTCAATTCCGTCTAGAATATGCGGGAAGTGGATTTGAATATAAAATTATGACGCCGGCGTCATAGATAAGTCCAATAACAGACTTTTATTTTAGTTAAAATATTATAGATTGCAAGGTTCCAGTTATGAAATTTGATTTTAAGGCAAAAAACGGCAATATATTACTAAAAAGTATAGTGTTGTGTAATATTTATGTATTATCAAAAACATGATATTGCGAAAAAGAGCATTTTCTTTTATACTTACATACCATGATAGATAAGTCAGCTCAACTTTCAATCCCGACATATCGCCTTGGCGTAGTCCGTTTTTTTAACGCCCGGCCATTGATTTATGGACTCCAAAATAGCCCCGGCGTCGAATTATGGCCCGCGGTACCAGCAGATTTAGGTGAAAAATTGGATGCGGGTGCTATTGACGTAGCCCTGGTACCCAGCATTGACTATCAATTGTCCAAAAAAAACTGGGAGATCATGCCAGCCGGGGCCATCGGGTCGCTCGGGGAGGTTCTCACTGTGCGGGTGTTTTCAATAGGCGCTACAGCGAAAATTAAACGGTTGATCTGTGATACAGACTCGCATACATCTGTTATGCTGGCAAGGATTATTTGGAAGCTTCGCTATGGCCGAGAGGTAGAAATTATACGGGGCCGGGCGAATCAGATCACAAATGAAGCATTGGAGACGGATACGGGGGTATTGCTGATAGGAGATAAGGTGCTTGGGCACCTGAGAAAATGGCCTTATGAACTGGACCTCGGGCAGGCGTGGGATGAGATGACGGGGTTACCGTTTGTCTATGCCTTCTGGGCGGTGCGTGAAGGATTTGGTTCGTCTGGCCTGGCGGGGGTGTTGAAAAAGGCCTGGCAGGAAGGAATGGGGAAAATTGACCAGGTTGTTGATCAGTATGCCGACAGACATGGTTTTACTGCCGAAGTGGCCAAACGCTATTTAACAGAGAATATCTGCTTCGATTTTGGCCCGGCCCAGCAGCAGGGGCTCCAGAGATTTTATCAACTCGCCTATGAGTCGGGGTATATCCCGCAGTTGAAAGTTGCGATGATGAGATGAAAAGTAATGGCCGTATTGCGAATAAAGAGGCTTTAGAGCTTTATCAGGCAAGTTCCTTGTGTGAGCTGGGAATGCGGGCAGATGAGGTGACCCGTCGGTTGCATCCGGGCAAAGTGCGGACATATATTGTCGAGCGAAATATTAACTATACGAATATCTGCCGCACGCGATGTTCGTTTTGTGCCTTTAGCGTCTCACCTAAACGGGCTGATCGTGACGGTGGGTATGTGTTGAGTGTTGAGCAGATGAGTGAGAAGATCGAGCCGCTGATGGCCCTGGGGGGGGGGCAGATCCTATTGCAGGGGGGGATGAATCCTGATCTGTCATTTGGCTGGTATGAAGATATGTTGCGGGGGTTAAAGGAGCGGTGGCCTGATTTGCATATTCACGCGTTTTCCCCGCCGGAAATCCTCTATTTTTCAGACCGGTTTGAAATGTCAATACCCCAGGTGATCGAACGGTTGCGAGATGCGGGGTTGGATTCGATTCCGGGGGGAGGGGCGGAGATATTGGTTGACCGGGTACGCAAAATGATCGCCCCGGCCAAATATTCGTCCGATCAGTGGCTGGATGTGATGCGGAAGGCTCATCTATTGGGACTCAGTTCGACCGGGACCATGATGTTCGGCCATGTCGAAACCCTGCCTGAGCGGATAGAACACATGGACCGGCTACGAAAATTACAGGATGAATCGCTAAACCGTCGTGAGAAAGACGATGCCGCCGGGGTATTTACGGCGTTTACCTGCTGGCCATTTCAGCCTGGTGGTAGTCGTTTGGGGAAACATGACCAGTATAATCCTCAGGGAAATAATGATCGCCAGCCGGATGAGCTGGTTTTGGCGGGGGGGCATGACCAGCTTAAAATGACGGCTCTATCGCGGCTCGTGCTGGATAATTTTGACAACATCCAGGCCTCCTGGGTCACCCAGGGTGCCAAAATTGGCCAGTTGAGCCTGCTGATGGGGTGTAATGATATTGGTTCACTGATGATGGAAGAAAACGTGGTTGCCGCTGCGGGCACTGTTCATCAAATGCAGTTGGAGCAGTTGAAAGAATTAATACGTCAGGCGGGTTTTCAGCCGGTTGAGCGGGATTATTACTATCGACCGAAATAAAAAAGACGCCAGCGTCATAAGTATTGTTGTAGCCCATTTTCCACCTGTAAAAGGGTGGTTTTAAAGCTGGAAAATGACTTTTGACGTGGGAGTCAACAAGGGCATAACGGCCAGGACAGGCTTGCATTTCAGGATGCATTGTCGCGAAGGAATATTGACGATAGCGTCAGGATTATATGGCCATAATTGTTTTAGTAAGAGTAAAGAGCCCCAGCAGGGTCGTGACTAATGCGATAATCCATTTTAGATTTTCGGTTGTTATGAGTTTTACGCTTTTGGCCGATAGTGGAACAGATAAAACAGCCCCACAGGTGATGTAGGGTGCCAGGTGCCAGGCGATATTTTTTTCGGCCAGGACCATATAGCAAATAACGCCAACAAAGCAGGTCAGTCCTTCTGCCAGCGAGGTGATCCCCACGGCACTTTTACCTTCAATGCCGGTTAGCAGCTGGCCACTGGTGACGACGGGGCCATAACCACCGCCACTCATTCCTTTGTTCGCAGAGGCGATCAGCCCAAGTAAAAAGATTCTTTTGGGTGAAAAACGGAATTTATGATTTTTGAATAAAAGGATCACCAGGCCCATGATGGTTATCAGTGATCCAATGTAAATTTTTAGCCATAATACCGGGATGTTGACCGCGACAAAAACGGCAGTGACCGTGCCGATGATACTACAGGTCGCTAAGAGTAAAGCTATTTTAAGGTGTAAGGGGAATGTTTTTCTGGCGGTTTCTATATAGCCCAGGTTTTTTAACCGTTCGATGAGTATTGACGGAGCGAATGTGTCGGGTTTAATGTTGATGTT
>JAIPFO010000119.1 GCA_021736565.1 Phycisphaerae bacterium
GTGGCAACGGAAATCCAGGACATGATCTCGGCATTGAAGCTTCTGGATAATCCTCAACAGGACATCCCACTGGCCGCCCTGCTTCGCAGCCCGATGGTCGGCCTGAACGAATCGCAGCTGACCGCACTGAGGTTACATTCGCCGAATAGCCCGTATCATATGGCCGTGCGAAACTACTGCCAGGACGGTGATAACGATGGACTGCGTAAAAAGTTAGACAACTTCTATGGCCAGTTGAACCGATGGCGCAGCCTGGCCCGATGCGGGCGATTGGCAGACCTGGTCTGGACGATCTACCGTGAGACAAACCTCCCCGCATACGTAATGGGCTTACCCGACGGGCGGCAACGGCACAGCAATTTATTACACCTGCATGATACGGCCAGGCAATTTGACGCCTTTTCGGGACTGGGTCTGTCCCGTTTTCTGCGTTTTGTCGAAAAGCTCCGAGACCAGGAGGGCGATTTCGGCCCGGCACCCGTCCTCACCGAGGCGGATGATGTTGTCCGGATCATGAGCATTCACAAGAGTAAAGGATTAGAATTCCCGGTCGTTTTTGTCACGCATCTCAGCAACCAGTTTAACAAACGTGATACGAAAGGGGCCGTTCTATTTGACCGGCCAGGGGGCTGCCCGGTCGGACTGCGAGTTATCGATAAGAACAGCCGTGACAGTTGGGCCACGTTGGCGCACAATGTGATTGCGGATAATATCAACCGCCGGCAAATGGCCGAGGAGATGCGTATTCTCTACGTGGCCCTGACCCGGGCGCGTGAGCGACTGATCCTAACCGCCAGTATCGGCCTGGAAAAAATGGAAGAAAAATGGCGACTCTGGCGAAAGAGCTACGATACATCGTTGCCAGATTTCCAGCTGGATGCAGCGGGAAGCGCCATCGACTGGATCAGTGCGGCACTCGCGGGACATCCCGATATGGGCGTCTTCTTTGATCATATCGAACGCATACCGGATCACTGGCATGGGGACATCACCGATGAAACGTCACGATTCAAACTGGTAACCTATACGGGTAAGGAAGTGGCAGACCTTATCGATGAGATCCAACTTCGAAAACCCCGCCAGACAGAACAGGTGAAGATGGAGGCGATCACTGGAGGCACAGACACAAAGACAACTTCTCCAGAGATCCAGAAAACGATCGACCGGCTGGACTGGCAGTATCCGCATCACGCGCTAACCAAACTTGGCGCGCGGGCCGGTGTGACAGAACTCAAACGACGACTCACCGAGAGCTACCCCGACTTTCAAGCCGATGCGATGGTCCCAATGGATGCAGAAGAAATGGACCCGACTTCTCCTGAGGCAGCATCGCAGGATATAGCCGACTTCCCTCTGATGGCCTATGCCGAATCGACACCGTCTATCGCCGAACCCTTTACCCGACGTCCGGGCTTTTTAACCAAGACCGCCGAAACGCCAACCGCCGCGGAGATCGGCATATGGACACATCTATTACTTGAAAAGCTTGACCTCGATGGCGAACTTGACCTTTCGGGCCTGACCCGGCAGCTGGAAGCCCTTACGGCCGCAGGCTTTTTTACCGGCCCTCAAGCCGAAGTCATTAATCTAAACGCCATTGAAAACTTTTTCACCAGCAAACCGGGACAAGACCTTCTGACGCACAAACAAACACTACACCGGGAATGGACCTTTACATTGGCCGTCCCGGCTTCAGAAGTACACCCCGCCGCCAGCCTGCCGGAGGCAGACCGCAACGAACCGGTCATTATCCGCGGGGTCATTGATGCCCTTTATGAAAATTCAGAGGGAATGGTTATTGTCGATTATAAGACCGATAGTATCAGTAAAGCCCAATTGCAAGAGCGTGGCGACTCTTATCAAATTCAAATGGGTTTCTATGGCCGGGCGGTAAAAGAAATCCTCAAAAAAGACATCGCCAAACAATGGCTCTACTTCTTAAAACCCGGCCTGGCATTTGACGTTCCGGTCCGGTAGCCCAATAAGCGTATATCTCTCGCTATGACACTTGCCCGTTTCACTGACATCTAAGTCGTTAACATTTAAAGTTTTACGTCACACGAAATCATTTTGGGCGTCTTTAAGATTATTACCAGGGGTTCTCGTATCACCCCCCAGTCATCACACCTCCCGATCGAACCGTTCGATTGTCAGTTCAGTTGGGGCTGATTTTTCGGATAGTTGCAGAACCGCCACGACCCCCTGGGCAACATCCTGGGGTGGAATGTGTGTGGATTGGTCGATGGAGCAGCCGGCGGTTTCAAAGATCCCAGTCGCGGTTTTCCCAGGGTTTACACTGAGAACTCGTATGCCGTATTGGCGTGTTTCCAGTCGAA
Organism: Phycisphaerae bacterium; assembly: GCA_021736565.1. GTDB lineage: Bacteria > Planctomycetota > Phycisphaerae > Sedimentisphaerales > SM23-30 > JAIPFO01. The sequence continues at coordinate 2,337 of JAIPFO010000119.1, forward strand.
TCGTTTCGCTAAAGCCATGGAGACCATACTTGGTCGCGCAGTAAACCGATTGGTGCAACATGGGCTTCCGGCCGACGGTCGAATTGACCATGACGATCGTGCCGCTTTTACGCTGCTTGAACATGGGGAGCACAGCCCGGGTAAGCTTGATCGGTACCGCCAGATTCGTGGCGATCAATTTGTCGATATCATCCGGGGCGACCGACTCAAGTGTCTCAACGCGAACAATCCCGGCGTTATTAACCAGAATATCGATCTGCCTCTCGATACACCGGTCCTCTAACGCCTCACGCGCCGACCCGTCCGTTAAGTCACCAACCACCGGCACGCACTCCACGTCATACGCCTGACACGCATCCTGAACCTCCATCAATCGCTCAACATCACGCCCCCCCAGGATCAGGTTGCCCCCATGCCGGGCAAATTCCAAGGCAAAACAGCGCCCCATCCCGCCACTGGCACCCGTAACACATATCCAGGCATTCTCAAAAAAACGATTTGCGTTATTATTCTTGTTAGTCATAGCCATTATCTTAACCGCTTGACGCCCACATCAAAAGCCATTTTTCATATTCCTTAAATTCGATGGTTACCTCAAATGTTCAATATTGGCTGGTAAAATCGTCGATTAAAAGTTAGAATTGACGCTGAATTCAGTATTGGCTTGATTTTATAAACTATTTTAATCATTACTGCTGTGACGATAAGATGATAAGCACCAACACAAAACAGCGAACCCAATAAAGCCTGCCGCGTCAATTATAACTAACATAACCTTTTTCCAGATAACAAGTTAATGAAAAAAAACACCACCGAAAACCGCCGATGGAATTCCACAGGATTTTACGCCCTGACCATTTTCATGGGGGCGTTTCTACTTTTTCAGATCCAGCCGTTGATCGGCAAGTTTATTTTACCCTGGTTTGGCGGAAGCCCGGAGGTCTGGACGACATGTATGTTGTTTTTCCAGGTCCTTTTACTGGGCGGCTATGCCTATGCTCATCTTCTGGTGACCTATGTGCCTCCGCGTGGGCAGGCGGTGGTCCATATCGGACTGATCATCGCTGCGATCTTAATGCTGCCGATCACCCCCGATGTGGGATGGCGGCCGGTAAATAACGGCAACCCCACCTGGCCAATACTAGTGATATTGGCCCGCAGTATCGGGCTGCCCTATTTTGTACTCTCCTCGACGGGGCCATTGATTCAGCGATGGTTCAGTCAAACCCGCCCCGGCCAATCACCTTACTGGCTCTATGCCCTTTCCAACACCGGATCGCTATTGGCATTGGTCACCTTCCCATTTATTGTCGAGCCCTTCCTTCGACGCAAGGCCCAGGGAGACATGTGGGCCATCGGGCTGTGGATCTTCGCAGGGTTATGCGGCTATTGCGCCGTTCGACTGTGGAACATTCCCAGGGACAAGAATCAGAAGAATAGCGTCGATCAAGACATTTCAACCGGCCAACCGGGCAAAACAGATAAACTCTTATGGCTTATGCTGCCCGCGACCGCCTCAGTGATGCTGCTGGCAGTCACAAATATTATCAGTCAGGATGTGGCGACGGTTCCATTTTTCTGGGTCCTGCCCTTGAGTGTCTACCTCGTATCGTTTATCATCAGCTTTCACAGTGAGCGATGGTACCATCGGACCGGGTGGATAGCAGCGTTCATCCTCGCAATTATCGGCCTGATAGGATCGTGGAAATATGCCAAAGAGGAATCAGCGGTAATGTATATCGCGATACACGCCTGGCTGCTGCTGACCTGTTGCATGGTGTGTCATGGCGAACTGTATAAGCGACGACCCCCGTCCCGATTTCTAACACCTTACTATCTGATGATCGCAACCGGCGGGGCCATCGGGGGCATACTGGTAGCGATCGTAGCCCCGTTGCTGTTTAATACCTACCTGGAATTACCGATTGCCTTACTGGCCACGTTTCTACTGATCTTTGTAACCGACAACAGCGGGGCGATCGTTGGACGTCGCCGGGTGGTCTGGACCGTCGCGATTTGCGTCCTGGGGATAGCGGCGATCACCATTAAGGGAACCCGGGGCGGACTGGGGACAAATGTAATTCAAAATGCCCGGAACTTCTTTGGCGTCGTCTCGGTCATGGAAGAAGATAAACACAACCCGGCCATGCACCGTTTTGTCATGCGGCATGGCACAACATTTCACGGCGTCCAGTTTGTAGGAGCACAAAAGCACAACCAACCGACAGCCTATTATGGCAAGACCAGCGGGGTCGGTCTGGCCATGAAGTATATGACACCACAAACAAACCGGCGAATCGGCGTGGTGGGCCTGGGCGTGGGAACATTAGCCGCTTATGGAAACACAGGCGACCTGATAAAGTTTTATGAGATCAATCCCGAAGTCCAGCGATTGGCCCAAACAGATAAATGGTTCACGTATCTGAAAGACTGCCCGGCAGAACTTAAGGTGGTCATCGGTGACGCCCGCCTGAGTATGGAAACCGAACCGCCCCAGGAGTACGACCTGCTCGTCATGGACGCCTTCTCCAGTGATGCCGTACCGCTGCACTTATTAACCACCGAGGCATTTGAGATATACCTGAAACACATCAAAACGGATGGCATCATCGCTTTTCACGTCTCAACCATTCACCTGGACCTCCAATCGGTCCTATGGAAGCTGGCAGACCATTTCGAACTGGGCCATGCCTGGATCATCGACGATGAAGCAAAAGAAAAAGGCACCTTCACCTCCGACTGGATCTTATTAACCCGTAACAAAAAATTTCTCGCCACCCAACAGATCCAAAAAAATAGCGCCACGCCCGGCACCCATTGGAAAAATATCGACCTGTGGACAGACGACCACGTCAATTTATTTGAAATATTGAAATAACCATGAACCCTATTTTAATGAATTTAGCTGACGGCACCGCCTTTTTTGGAGGCATGGCGATTGTCCTTGTGGCAGAAGTCTTGCTCATTCGTTTACCAAAACGACTCACGCGATCTGCGCTGACGACTACTCGGGTTGAACCAGTGAATAGTGAGCATCATAAAATCCTAAATGACGTATTCGCCAATTAGCCGGTTCAAGAAATAAAGGATGCCGAAGGTGTACATCCCACGTCCCCAGCCTTTTCAACATGGCTTTGGTTCGGTCAGGGTTCTCTAACGCCACATCATGTTGCTCAGAGATATCTTCCGAAAGATGATAAAGCATCGGAAGCCTGTCTGGCAAACGTATAAGCTTCCAGTCCCCGTCCCTTATCGCGGTGCTGACAGTATATTTCCATTCCATCGACTGATGGGGCACCTTCTCAGTCTGGCCGGTCAGAAAAGGAATAATATTAACACCCCGGTAGTTGTCCTTTGGGGAAACCATGCCGCCGGCAGCTTCGATGAAGGTAGGACAGATATCAAGGGATAAAACCAGATCATCAATTCTTTGGCCGGCCTTAAGTCTTTGGGGCCATTTAAAAATATAGGGCACTCGTATTCCCCCTTCAAGTAAAGTAGTTTTCTGCCCCCTTAGTGGCGCATTGACCGAGCCGTTCGAAATGGAGTTTGCCGGCCCTCCATTATCACTGATAAAAACCACAAATGTATTGCGTTCAAGCCCTTCTTCTTCAAGAGCTTTTAATATTTTACCAACATTTTGATCAAGACGGTACACCATGGCACAATAAGTACGCCTCAATTGATCTTCAATATGCCGGAATAATTTTAAATCCTTCTCCATCGCCTGTATTGGGGAGTGAGGCGCATTAAAGGAGGCAAATAAGAAGAAGGGGGCATTTTTGTGCCGCCTGATAAAATCGACACATTCATCGCCAATGTCATCCGTCATGTAGGTCAAATCGCCGGGAGTTTTATAATTACATTCAATGGGACATTTCATGCCCTGGCCGCCAGGTCTTGCACTAAAATAATCGTGCCCTCCGCCCAAAAAACCCCAAAACTCATCAAATCCTCTTTTCAACGGATTAAATTGAGGCTTCTCGCCAAGGTGCCACTTACCAATCAAACCATTAACATAACCCAGCGACTTAAGCGTCTCTGCCAGGGTCGGTTCACTCAGCGGAAGTCCTACATATTCCGGGTCGAAGCCAGGCTGGGCCCTGAACAGGTTGTTATCAAAACCAAAACTGACCTGGTTCTTCCCCGTCAGGAGACCGGCACGCGATGGGCTGCACACCGGTGAAGACACATACCCGTTTGTAAAGACAATTCCTTCCGCCGCAAGCCGGTCGATGTACGGGGTCGGAATTTGTTTACTGCCGTGAAGACCCAAATCCCCATACCCCAGGTCATCGGCAACAATTAAAATAACATTCGGCTTTTCAGGACCATTTTCACTAAATGCAGGACCTGAACTGAAATGGGTTATTATCAATAAGGATAAAAGAATAAATCTTAACTGAGACCTTGATCCGCAGCAATTTGATAGCTCATATAAACGGTTACAAAACATAACGTCTTCCTTTCAACTGATGATACGGTCGACTTTTTAGAATGTTCTTTTTTTTGATATCTATTCACGCAACGTCACGAATGGCAGGTTAAGGGTGAACCTCGACCCTTCCCCGGGAGTACTGACCACCCCGACGGTGCCATGATGTACCTGGACAATGTGCTTGACGATCGCCAAGCCCAGCCCCGTACCGCCCAGTTTGCGGCTGCGCGCTTTATCGACCACATAAAACCGTTCGAAGATTTGCGATTGATCTCGCTCGGAAATCCCACAACCCTGATCGGAGACCGAAATAGACACCCCCCCCTCCTCCTTACCGGCAACAACCGTTACGCACTGCCCGGCGGATGAATATTTTATCGCGTTACCGATCAGGTTCACCACCGCCTGCTCCAGCAGGTCAGAATTAATGACCGCCTGAAGACTCCTGTCGCAATCAAGATCGACTCTCACCGATTTTCTCTCCGCCTCCAGTTGCGTCAACTCAATAGCACTTCTCAGTACCGGCTCAACCCTCTTCATTTGAAAGGCCAGGGCACTTGCATTACTGCCCTGCTCCAATCGCGAAAGACTGAGCAGGTCTTCGATAATCGCGTTTAAGCGATCCGTCTGACGGGCAATGATCTCCAAAAAACGTCCCGTCTGCTCCGGATCGTCACTAAAACTCTCCTGAAGCGTCTCTACAAATCCCTTGATCGAGGTAATGGGCGTTTTAAGCTCATGGGAAACATTCGCCACAAAATCACGACGCATATTTTCCAACTTCCGCAACCGCGTGATATCGTCAAGCACCACGACCGCACCTCGCCGATGCGACGGCCCGTCAAATATCGCCCCACCCTGAAGGCGAATGATCCGTGACCCTTCATCCATGACCATTTCCGCTTCGGTCCCCGTATCACTGAGCAGTGTAGTTTCAACGAAACGCTGAAGGTCCTGATTCGCAGTGATTTCAAAGATCTTCCGGCCTTGAACATTTCTGAGATTAACGTTAAACATCGCTGCCGCGGCCTTGTTAATACTGACGATCCCACCCTGTTTGTCGACCGCCAGCACCCCTTCGGCCATGCTGGTAAAAACCGCCTCCAACTCATTTCGCCCTCGCGTCACCGTTTCGATCCGATCATCTAATTGCTGCGCCATACTGTTCAGCGTCTCTGCCAAAGCCGCCAGCTCGGCGGTATCTGGCACATCCATCCGCAATCGTAGATCCCCCACCGAAAAACGCCGGGCCAGCTGGGTCATACGTTCAACCGGCTTCGTGATCCGCCGAGAGATCATCAGGCTGATAACGGCAACAAAAACACTGACCACCAGGGCACCAAAAAGGATCTTCTTATAAAAAACGTCCAGCTCCTGATAGATCGGCGTCAGGGGAACCGCCACGCGAAGAACCGCGACCTCCTGCCCCCCTTGAACGATCGGGATCGCGTAATAAACCAGCTGCTTTTGCAACGTTTCACTATACCGATAGCTGATCCCCCGACCCGACTTGAACGCGTCAATAATTTCAACCCGATCGGCATGATTGCTCATCTTTTCCGGCGATTCATTCGAATCCGCCACCACCTCCCCTGACCGCAAAATCACCGTGATCCGTGTATGCCCACGACGCTCCATATCCTTGCACATCCGGTCTAATTGCCCATAATCCCCCGAGAGAAAGCAAGGTTTGATCGTTTCCTCGATCAGAAAAACACGCGCCCCAAGATCCTCTTGGATCTGACCCAGGTAAAAAACACGAAACGACCGGCTACTGTATGCCGATACGGCAAACAACGCCGATAAAACCACCAACAGGTAGGTGGGGTACAATCGCCAGAGTAAACGTTTATGCGACATAATCACCCATCAATCCTTGAAACGGTATCCTACCCCACGAACCGTTTCGATGTAGCTGCCGCAAACGCCCAGCTTCTTGCGAAGGGATACGATTTGAACATCCACTGACCGGTCCGTTACAATATATTCTTCCCCACGGATCGCGTCAACGATTTGATAACGTGTAAACACACGGCCAGGCCGACGCGCCAGGGCATAAAGCGTCTTAAACTCCGTATAGGTCAGCTGAATCGATTCACCACTGACCAGAACCTCATGACGACTCGGAATGATCACCAGCTCGCCAATACGAATCCCCCCCTCTTCCTCCCCATTGGCCGAGGACCCCAACCGCCGAAGACTCGCCCGAATACGGGCCAGCAATACCCGCGGACTAAAGGGCTTGGTCAGATAATCATCCGCGCCCAGCTCCAGACCCGTGACAATATCCGATTCCTCACCACGGGCCGTCAGCATGATAATTGATATCCCCGCCGTACGCGGGTCCGCCTTAAGCTTCCGGCAGATATCCAAACCATTGATCCCCGGAAGCATAAGGTCCAAAACGATCAGGTCCGGCAGGTTACTCTTAACGATCGCCAATGCGTCCTCGCCCGTTGATGCACATATCACCTGAAATCGCTCCCGCGCCAGGTTATACCGCACCAGCTCAAGGATGTCTTCTTCGTCATCAACGATTAAAATTGTTTCGTTAGACATCTTTCTCTCGCAAATAATTCAGTCAAATGGACTCCTGAAACAAAAGCCTGTCCGCGGAAGGCTCGCATCAGCCCCAAAGTCGAAAAAAGGGGGAAAAAAAACCAACGCCAAAGCCAAAGCCAACGGTGGGAGTCGAACCCACAACCTTAGCTTTACGAAAGCTACGCTCTGCCAATTGAGCTACGTCGGCACCAATACAACCGACACCCATAAGCAGGCACGGCAGTGATTGGC
>JAIPFO010000120.1 GCA_021736565.1 Phycisphaerae bacterium
ACGTTGGTCTTGCCATTGATTATAATAGACTCTTGTGATATTAACAATAAAAAATGACCGTGAACCCCATCCCCGTTAAATTGTCCCGCCTTTCCGACATCTAAGCCGTTGAGATTATTGACTTTACGTTGCATGTGACGGAACAATATTTACCCGGATCAGTCTACCCCTAAAATAGATCCCCCCGTCAAAAGTGGTTTTACAAATTTCAAACCCCCTTTAAGATGCGGAAAACAGGCTGCTAATCCCGCCGCGTCGGGAATGATGAGGGTTTCAACAATGGAACTTTACGATGCTTGATTTTACTCTTCTGGGCTGGATAACCGTCATTATCTGTGCCATGATGGTCGGATTTTCGAAAACCGGGATCTCCGGTGCCGGGATTCTCGTCGTGCCGGTATTGGCATTGATCATGCCCGCCAAACATTCGACAGGATTTTTGCTGCCCCTATTGTGCATGGCGGATATCATCGCCATCCTCTATTGGCGCAGGCATGCCGACTGGCCCAGGCTGTTAAGGCTAATGCCCTGGGCCACCGTCGGGGTCGTCGCAGGCTATTTTATTTTAAAAATCGTCACGAAAGAGCAATTGATGCCAATTATTGGAGTTCTGATCCTGCTGTTCATCGGGGTAACGATTTGGAATAGTGCCAGGGGCGATATAAAAAATTCGATGCCGACAACGTGGTGGTTTGGCGCTTTGATGGGCCTTTTGGCCGGAAGTACCAGTATGATGGCCAATGCCGCCGGGCCGGTGATGGCCATCTATCTACTGGCGATGGGCATGGACAAAAAAGAATTCATCGGCACCACCGCCTTCTTTTTTTGGATTATGAACCTGACAAAGATACCCTTCAGCTGGAATTTAGACCTCATCACAAAAGAATCATTCATAACCGACCTGGCAATGTTGCCCTGTATAATCATCGGAGGAATCCTGGGAATCATCCTGGTACACCGGATCAATCAAGCGATTTTCAATAAACTCATCATGGCCCTGGCAGCCATTTCGGCATTTTCGCTCTGCGTTCGCTCCCTTTTTTTCAGCTGAAAACTAGCAGGGATGGTTGTGTGTAAATTTAATATTGAACACTAAAAACACCGATTAAAAGCCATCCTCAATGATAAAGTATCACAAAATAACATGGAAAAAAGTTTAGCCTTGCATTTAAATTGGTTTCTATATAAAATCGCCAACAGATTAACCATTGGGCAGGCCACTGCCCTGTTGGCTGAATTATTTTGGAGAGGTGTCCGAGTGGCTTAAGGAGCAGCCTTGGAAAGGCTGTGTACGGCTTGTCTGTACCGCGGGTTCGAATCCCGCCCTCTCCGTTCAATAACCCTGTTTTCTATATCGAAAACAGGGTTTTTTTGCGCATTCATGATACTGAAACCGATGCGAAAACCTGTTGATATATCACTATACCCAGTTATTTCATAGTGATTTATAACAGAATAAACGCCAATAGAATAGTTTTTTCGACCCTGTTACACAGAAAGGCGGCAGTGGGATTCGAACCCACGAATAATGGTTTTGCAAACCATCGCCTTAGTCCACTTGGCCATGCCGCCAGGCACGTGCTTACCCTGCTTACGCGAGCAAACGAAGGGGTAACTATACCTATTTCGAGTGTGGTTGTCAATTATTTCTATGGCAATTTGTAAAATTGTAGAAAAAAACACAAGAACACCCCATAAAAAAGGGGCAAGGCCATAAGATGTAATCTCTTTATTAACAACATCTTACATGATTTTTAAACAGAATCCTCATCGAATCTCGCCATAAATAACTTTAATTATTTGAGTAATGGGATTGACGTTTTTGAAAAATCTGGTAAAGTAAGTGGACTTGGATATCAAATGGTAACCTAACCAGCGAGGTCCGAAAAGAAAACAGGCCAGCCTTCTGGCCCGAAATAATTAACTCAAACGGGGCGTGGCGCAGTTTGGCTAGCGCGCAGCACTGGGGGTGCTGAGGTCGCAGGTTCAAGTCCTGTCGCCCCGATTTTTTTTCGACGCAATACGTTCTTGGTAATAGTGACATGGGTATCGAAAACGATTCCTTTTTCCACCGCCCCCCCGGTAGGGTTATCACCTCTTCAATGCCCAAGTTCCCCCGGCGTTCCGCTCACAAATGGCGTGTGTCATAATTCGATTTCCCTGTTAAAAATCACGCGTCACAAAAGCGGGTGACCAGGTTGTTAAATTTACTTGAATTTGGCGGTTGCAATTGCTTGGCCTACTTGGTATACTAGTGGACTATTTGCATGGCCCTTTGGGCAGAATGTATACCTAAAACCTGCTTTGGCAGACACTTACGATAAAACAGGAGCCTATTAATGCGTAAGAAATTTGTTGCTGGTAACTGGAAAATGAATATGGATGCCGCTGGTGCCAAAGCGCTGGCAATCGGCCTGAAGGAAGAATTGGCAAAATGTCAAGATGCCGCCAAAGTTGATGTTGCGGTTTGCCCGCCTTTTGTTTATTTACCCCTCGTGGCAGAGGCACTTGCCGGCAGCAATATTGGACTGGGTGCTCAAGATGTTTACACCGAGGCCAACGGCGCCTTTACTGGCGAAATCAGCGTTGACATGCTCAAGGATGTGGGATGCCAGTTTGTCATTATCGGACATTCCGAACGTCGCCATGTCCTCGGCGAAAGCAACGAACTTATCAACAAAAAGGTCATCGCGACCCTGGCTGCCGATCTGGAACCCATTTTCTGCATCGGTGAACTGCTAGAAGAGAGTGAGAGCAATAAGACAGAAGCCGTTCTGGAAATGCAGATCCGAAAAGGTCTGGAAAACGTCACTGCCGGGCAGATGGCAAAAATCACCATCGCTTACGAGCCGGTCTGGGCCATTGGCACCGGGAAAACCGCATCCGAGCAACAGGCACAAGACGCCCATGTCTTTACCCGAAGCATTGTTAAAGACATGTTCGGTGATGACGTTGCCGCGGCGGTACGAATCCAATATGGCGGCAGTGTCAAACCAGCCAATGCCAAGGGCCTGATGACTCAGAGCGATGTCGATGGAGCCCTGGTTGGCGGGGCCGCATTAAATGTAGAAGATTTTATTGGTATTATCCAGGGAAGCATCAGCCGCGGCTGTGGCTGTAACTGCAAATGCTAGAAGGCATCTGCCTTGACCCTCGTGTCGGCCTTGTAACACAGGTCGAGAAGTTAACGATTTTTAAGTATTCGATTCTGGAGTTATAATGATGAACGTATTGTTAGGTGCAAGTGTTCCGATATGGACGATTTTACTGGCAGTCGTGTTTTTTATTGTTTGTATATTCCTCATCCTGATCATTCTGCTGCAAAAGGGACGAGGCGGTGGTCTCTCTGCCGCGTTTGGCGGTGCCGGAGGCCAAAGTGCCTTTGGGAGTAAAACCGGTGATGTCTTCACTTGGGTCACGGTTATTTCCGTAGCGGTATTCTTTATTCTGGCAATGGTTCTTTCCATGAACTTTACCCCGACATACGATGATGACAAAGCACCCACCATGCAACAAGGGGCCACTTCTGGCGATAAGCCAACCGCTCCTGCCCCGGCTGAAAATAATGCAGATAACCAGAACGGCAAAGCCAAAGACGTAACTCCGGACGATTCTGACTCTACCAATGCCGAGACCAAACCGATTGTGGACCCCACTTCACCGCCCTCAACAACACCCGCCGCTCCACAGGGCGACCAATAATCAGGCCAACCGTTCAGGGACGATATTTTCGAATTGAGCCGCGTGTTAGCAGCCAGAAATACCCCAGAGAATGGTGGTAATTTGACAGGATCACTATTATGCTCCAAAGTATGACCGGTTTCGGGGATTCACAACATGAATCGGATGGGTTCAGTTTTCTCATTGAGGTTAAAACGGTTAACAACCGCTTTCTCAAGACCTCAATAAAGCTTCCCGACGTTCTTGCATTTGCCGAAATGGATATCGAACGGCTTATCCGGGATGGCCTGGCTCGTGGTTCGGTTAATTATAATTTGCACATGCGGCAGACCGATACCGGCGGCGCACTGGAAGTCAACCAGGCGGCAGTACAGAGTTATATTAAAAGCCTTCAGCAGGTTCGATCCCTGGTGGGCGAATCCAAGGATGTCACCATCAACTTATCCACAATCCTGCAGTTGCCCGGATCATGCCAGGCTCACGAATACAGCGAAGAAGAGCACCAGGGATTTCTCGAAATTGTAAAATCCCAGACGCTCAAGGCCTTGGAGCGTGTCCGTAAGATGCGAACCGAGGAAGGCAAGACCATCGTTAAAGACCTCCAAGGGCAATGCAGTGTTATCAAGGAAAACCTTGACGGCCTGGCCAATATGACCGCTGAAGTGGTTAACAACTACCGCCAGCGAATCCAGCTGCGGGTCAATGACATGCTCTCCGGTCAGAACCTCAAGATCGACGAAGAACAACTGGCTCGAGAAGTCGCGGTATTTGCCGAACGCAGCGATATCAATGAAGAGATTTCCCGATTGAATTCACACCTGAACCAGTTCGAGGCGGTCTGTCATTCTGACGAGCAAATCGGCCGGCGACTTGACTTCCTAACCCAGGAAATGCTTCGTGAAGCCAACACAATCACCAGTAAAGCCAATAATGCGAAAATAAGTCACCATGTCGTAGAGATCAAAGTCGCCATCGACCGGCTCCGTGAACAAGTCCAGAATGTTGAGTAAGGATATAGCATGGCAACTGAGCCCAAACAACCCGGAAGGCTTATCGTCATCAGCGGTCCCAGCGGCTCGGGTAAAAGCACTCTGACCCGCATCGGCCTGGAACGAACAGGATTGCATTTGAGCCTCTCAGCGACCACCCGTCAACCCGGTCCCAATGAAACCGATGGCAAAGACTACCACTTTATCAGCCGACAAAAATTTGAAGAAATGATCGCCGCTGATGAATTTCTCGAATATGCCCAGGTGTTTGACAACTACTACGGAACCCCCGTAGGACCACTGAATAAAAAACTCGCTGAGGGACAAAACGTTATACTGGAAATTGACATTCAGGGCGGCCTGCAAGTCTTCAAACGTTTCCCGGACGCTCAGGGCATCCTGATCCTGTCGCCCGACATGAAAGAACTTCAAAATCGTCTCGAAAAACGTGCTCGGGACGATGCCGAAACCATAAAAAAAAGACTCGCCAAGGCGGAATGGGAAATCCAGACCGCTCAACAATCCGGCCACTATAAGCATATCCTGATAAATGACAACCTGAAAAAAGCCGCCGAGGAGCTTGTTGACATTTTAGAGGGTAGAAGCTGATTGACCATTTTAAAAATAATGCTTTAAGACGCCCGCGTTAAAAGCATACCGTAATAGTATAAACAGGAGATTTTCAAATGATTCAAGAATTAAAAGATGATAAACTAATGAGAAAAGTTGGGGGAGCGTTTAAGCTCACCGCCCTGGTGCAACGTCGGATCAAAGAACTGGTCGAAGGCGCACGTCCCCTGATCGAAGCTGGCAACCTAAGCCCCTTTGAAATTGCCATCAAGGAAATTGACGAAGATAAAATCGGCATCGATTATGAACGAACCGTTGGGATAAAAAGACCATTGTCTCCGGACCGATACGAATGATGCAGACACCATCTTTGAGTTAATTCTTTGCAACGAACATTGATTCCCTTCATCCGGTTCGCCTCAATGTTCGCAAAAGGGAAAAAATGACTGATCTGGCCAAAAATGAAATACTCCTGGGGGTCACCGGTGGCATTGCTGCCTATAAAAGCGCCATGCTCTGTTCGGAGTTGGTCAAACTTCAGGCCAGCGTAACGGTCATTATGACCCAAAACGCCCAACATTTCATTGCCCCACTGACCTTCAGCACGCTCACCTCAAAAAAGGTCTATACAGACATGTGGGCGTCCCAGGACATTCACAATGCCCGGCATATTAGCCTGACTGATCGTGCCGACCTCACCATCATCGCCCCGGCTACCGCTAACATTATCGGAAAAATGGCCAATGGCATCTGTGACGACCTGCTCAGCACCACCCTTTGTAGTCTCAAAAACAACATTCTGGTCGCACCGGCCATGAACCAGCGAATGTGGGCCAATGCAGCTGTCCAGCGAAACATCCAATACCTTCTCGAAATGGGTTGCCACATCATCGGCCCCGAGACCGGTCGCCTCGCTTGCGGCGACCAGGGCCCGGGCCGGATGGCCGAACCACAAGACATCCTCAACCGCGTCCTTGAAATTCTTCAAAATAAAACCCGATAAAATGGATACATAGTTTCTGGTCACGCATAACATCATGTTTTATATCCATCTCCGTTCATGTTGCCCGTTTCGCCGGCATCCAAGACGCTGCCATTCAAAGCCTTACCTTTCGCCAGATCAAATAAATTGGATTCAAGTATCAAAATGATACATAATGAGTATAAATGGCAGAGATTTATACACCGGACAAGAGAGAAAACTCCATTCCAACCCCTATTTTATGGTGACATCGCCATTTTGGTACTTTAAAAATGCACATTCTTATAACCGCCGGCCCAACACGCGAATATATCGACCCGGTCCGTTTTATTACAAATGGCTCGACCGGAAAGATGGGTTACGCCTGTGCTATCCGGGCCATTAAAAAAGGCCATCGCGTCACACTTATCACAGGCCCGGTCAACATCGCCCCCCCCAAAGGGATAAAAATAGTCAAAGTCCTCACCAGTAGCGACATGGCCAGAGAGGTCGAAGAACACTACCAACAATGCGATTGCGTGATTATGACCGCCGCGGTGAGCGATTACAAACCCGCCATAACGCAAAAGTTCAAAATCCGAAAAACAGATGACTCTATGACCCTCAAACTCATCAGAACTACCGACATCCTTGCCACACTCGGTCGAAAAAAACAAAACAAGATACTCATCGGTTTTGCCGTCCAGGACCAGGAACCCCGCCAGAATGCCAGTCGCAAACTGGAGAACAAAAATCTCGACGCCATTATCCTAAACGCTCCAACCGCGATGGGCGCCGACAAAACGGACATCCAAATCCTCCAGACCAACCGCCCCTGGGAATCTCATACAAACATCACAAAAACCCGGGCGGCCAAAACCATCATCAGTCTGGCCGAATTGCTGTATGAAAAGAATGCAAAATGAATGAGGGCTTCGACATCAACGCAAACCTGGGCTTCTCCCGCGAACATTGCGAAGGACTGCTGGAAGAACTAAAAAAACAAGGCTACAATCCCAAACTGCCCGCCCGGTGAAAAAACACCTCGCGCGAACTCAGACCTCACACCTGCAATCGTTCCTTCCCATCAAAAACCTGGTTTCATACCGCCCCACCCCCCCCTAGCTTCCTGATCACTTCTTAGATTGGACAGTCCCTTTTCCAGCCGCATCCTTCGATACATTGCCCTGTCGAAACATATGGATCATTAGCAATCCCACACCCACACATAACAGCATGTCGGCAACATTAAACGTAGGCCAGGGGTCAAAAAACCTGACATGAAGATTTACGTCGATAAAATCAACAACCTTACCGCCATTAAACAGTCGGTCGTAAATATTTCCCAATGCCCCGCCGATCATAAGTCCAAGAGCAATGTGGCATGACCAGTGACCTGGCCGACTGGCAATAAACAGACCGAAAAGGAAAATCAACGCCAGAATCGAAATAAGCACTAAAAAAATCGTTTGGCCGCCAAAAATCCCGCCCACCGCCCCATCGTTGAAAGCCAGAACGAAGCGAAAATAGTCCGGGATAATAACCACCTCAGGAATCCGGGCTTCCGGACCCGCTGGCATTAAGTGCGAAACCGCCCATTTTTTAGTCAGCAAATCACTGGCCAAACCGGCAGTGACAATTAGCCATAAGCGCAGCTGTGAACTCAAGTTACATAAAGGAGAATGGACGAGAATCCGACGATACCGCCCTACGGATTGAGATGGTCCAGGATTCCGGTTATCGCATGAATTCTTTTTATCCATTATTCTTTGGTAGTGCAACAAGCCCTTTTTCCAGTTTATCTTTAAACTCAACACAATAACGAGCATATGGCACAGCCTCTAGCCTGGCACGCCCAATCGGCTTGCCAGTCCCTTCACAAATGCCATAAGTGCCCTTAACAATCTCCTCAAGGGCATCGTCAATCTCCTTGAGCATTTTTCGTTCGGAATCCATCAGACCCAATGAAAATTCCTGCTCGTAATTATCCGTTCCAACATCCGCCATATGAACCGGCATATTCGATAATTCAACACGGTTCACACCTTCAAGGGCTTCACCATTAATATGTGAAATATCGCCTAAAAGTTCACGTCGCATCGTCAATAATCGCTGGTGAAAATGTTCTATTTCGCGGGGTGTTAGCGGTTTTTCCTGTTCCTGTTTCATCGTTTTACCTCAAAACTCCAATTACTTTCTAAAAAGACGTCAGTGATAAAATTCTGTTTCTTCTGTTAATATCGGCATCTTTATCCTGGGAATGCCTTGCACTGAACATCAATATAGATAGTCATTTACAAAATGGTGTTATATCTCTGAGTATCACTTCTCCAAAAACAATATCGCTCCTGATGTTATTGTAAAGTCAGTCAGCTAACAGCCAGAATTTACCTCGAAAATAACATTTCAACGTCGAAACTCTTTTCCCAAGGTACTGTCAGCAAGAGCATCAAGCCTCGTAACTATATATATTTATTACAATGAGGTCAAGAAAAAATAAACTTCATTATTACAGATAATTTTGTCAAAAGTTAATATAATGCGTAAAATCGTTGATTAAACAACAAGATCAACGCTTCAAAAACTTATGACACGGGCGTCAATCGAAGTATTTAACCCCCTTATCGGCATAAAAAAAGGCAATAGTTAGTTTCAAACCGAGAAAAATTGCACAAATAAGAATTATATAACACTAACGGCATAACTTTTTAAAGTTGATTGTCACCTGAAAACGCCATAGAATGTATAAAAATGCTTATGGCAGTGGCGTCTAGTCATACTTGGTGTTCGCGTCAAAAGTCATATTGACACGTAAAAACGTCGATTAAAAGCCAGAATCAGATGGTGATGCAATACTATTGACGCTGGCGTCGCACCTTATTTTATAGGAAATTTACACTTGAGCGAGAAAAACATCCTTATTCATCAGTTAGCCAATGGAATGAATCTGATCGTGG
This sequence comes from Phycisphaerae bacterium, assembly GCA_021736565.1. Taxonomy (GTDB): domain Bacteria; phylum Planctomycetota; class Phycisphaerae; order Sedimentisphaerales; family SM23-30; genus JAIPFO01. The sequence goes on from JAIPFO010000120.1 coordinate 9,159, forward strand.
AGCCTATGGCCGAGGTATCTTCGGCAGCGTTTAGTTTTCTAACGACCGCTGGGGTGGCCTATGACCCGGAAGGTCGGACAGGGACAGCAGGAGTACTTTCCGAGTGGTTGTTTCGCGGTGCCGGTGAGATGAACAATCGGGAACTGAACGAGCAATTGGACGGATTGGGCTTGCATCGGCAATCGAGCATCAATAGCATTCATAGTAGTTTTTCCGGGGCAATTATCGCTGATAAGCTATTGCGAGCACTGGAGATACATGCAGACGTCTTGCAACGCCCCCATCTGGCAGATGACCAGTTTGAAACGTGTAAGATGCTCTCTATCCAATCTCTGGACTCACTGGAAGATGACCCT